>NZ_JAKKRH010000070.1:0-16090 GCF_025654465.1 Shewanella sp. SM101 | reverse complement strand
TTTAGGTAAATCTCGCCAAGGGATACCTGTTCTAAGGCGGTAAAGAATACCTTCGAATGTTTGTCTATGTTCAGGTTTGTCATAAACACGGCCTGTGCTTTTCATTAAATGAAATAGCTTTTCCCAGCGTGCATCGGTTAGCATAAGTCTTGGCATGGCTTGAGGTTATGGTTACTTTTGGCGAAGCAAATTATAACGTCTTGCCATGCTGTCTAAAAATTACTCTCGAAAGATCAACAGACCCTAGTCATAGGATTATTAATTGGCATCGCTTGCAGTCAATACATGGTCAAATCTATCAATCGGTTACGTAATTCTGCCGCCATGATGGAAAAGGGCAACTTTAACCAAGAGCTGCGCGTCGATTCCAAGGATGAATTAGGCGAACTTACCGTCAGTATGAATCAAATGGCGTGGACTTTAAGTAAAACTGTTGGCCAAGTGATTGCTCGAAGTGAAGAAATTGCCTCTATGGTGACTGAGCTTAATGCGGTGGCCGAGAATAATCGTGAGGCCATGTTGAGGCAGCAGGATAACACTGACCAAGTCGCCGCCTCTATGACCCAAATGGCAGCAACGATCACTGAAGTGGCGAGTAGTGCAGAAACTGCTTCGTATTCAGCGGGACAAGCTGAGCATAAAGTGAAAGAAAGTTGTGAGGTTGTCGATGCGAGCGAAAAAATCTCGAAGCAGTTGGTTGCCAGCGCCCAGTATTCGAATCAACTTATTCAACAGGTTCAGGCGAGTACGGGAAAAATCCTCAACTTTGTTTCTGTGGTCGATGCGATAGCTGGGCAGACGAACTTATTAGCTTTGAATGCATCGATTGAAGCGGCGCGGGCTGGAGATCAAGGTCGTGGGTTTGCTGTGGTCGCCGAAGAAGTGCGGGCATTGGCAACGCGCAGTCAAACGGCCACGCAGGAGATCAGCGATCTTATCCAAACACTCGTGAAAGATGCTAAGTCTTCAGTTGAATCCTTCGCCAATAACGATAAGCAAATCAGTGAATCGTCACTGCTCGTTAATCAAGCCAAGCAGCACCTATTTGAGATTTTAGATGCCTTAACTGAACTGACTCAGGCTAATACTCAAGTCGCGACCGCTAGTGAGGAGCAAGCCGTGACCGCCGAAGATATTAGTGAGCGCATTAATGCGATTCGTGATTCGGGTGAGTTGGTTCTCTGCAGCGCTAACGAAACCGCGAAAGCCAGTGAGTCACTGTCTAAGCAGGCTAATTCATTGAGGGAAACGATGCAGCAGTTTAAGGTGCGAGTTGTTTAAATGTATTAGCCCATAATTCAGTGTGCTAACGACGACAGCGGTTAACTTAACTGCGCCACTTCATCTTAGCTTGAGCCTCATTTGTGCCTTAACTCAATGTGAGGTGAGTATATCCTCAAACAATTTGAAGATGCAGGATTCAAGTTGTTTGGGATATAGGTCTATCTTGTTATCCGACACACAATTGCCGTAAAAATGATACTGGTTGTGCAGTGACTTGCAACAAACTGTTGTAATATGTAGCGTTAAATAACGACTAAAAATGTGAATTAAATGGGCATGCGTATTCTTTGGCTTCTTGTGTTAACGCTGAGCATTCTTCCTAGAACCGCTGCAGCATCAGATATTGCGAGCAGTGTTACTGGAGGAACTAATCGCCTTGCTGACGGCGGTGATTTTGAGCTGGGCATGAGTGTTTACGGGATTAATCAAGTCGATGTTCGGCAAACGGATTCTGGTTCTGCACAGTTGTCGCTGTTAGTCAGTGGCATGTACCAGTACAAAGGGCTGTTTGTTGAGATGATCCATCAATCTCAAGATGGCATTAATCTGGGATTTAATCTTTGGAGTTCAGAGGATTGGTCATTAGAACTGCTATTGGCTAACTTGCAAGGTTCATGGTCCCGTCCTGATGTGGATCCCAGTACGCTGGATGAAGCTGGCCGCAATGCTTATCTACTATCGGAAGATTCTCTCTATGTTGGTGCCGGTTTTCGTGCCACACGTTATTGGGGCGATAACTATGTTTTTCAGTATAGGTTAGTATCTGATTATTATGATGATCAAGGTATTCAAAGTTCTGCCAGATTGGGTAAGTCCTGGCAGGTTCGTAATTGGAATTTTCACGTATTGGGGAGCGTAGGTTACTCATCTGCCACCTTGAATCGCTATCTTTTTGGGATCAGTAAGGAAGAAGCCACTGAACGCTTTCCTGAGTATCGGCCGGATAGCTCTTTCAGTTACGGCATGGAGTTAGGGGTTGCCTATCCGCTGAGTGAAAATTTTGTCTTTCGGGCCATGTATCGCTTCAATGTGTTATCCCAAGAAGTGACCGACAGTCCCTTCAATCAAGCGAGTTATACATCGTATTTTAATGCTTCTCTTAGCTATGTGTTTTAGGAGGAGGGCATGAATCGATTTTATCAATTGTTAGCGGTAGTGATGCTGAGCGCGCCTTTTTTGGTTTGGAGTCAGGATGATGCCGTTATTTTTACCGCGACCCCAGAACGCTGCATTGCACTGCATAAAGGGCAAACTTGCTATCAAGATGTATTGTTCCGATGGCAGACACCCGCGAGCGGCGAGTACTGCCTCATACTGACAGACCGTCAGCACCAGTTAACCTGCTGGACTGGCAAAGCTTTGCAAGAATATCAATATAGTTTTGAAGGGGATAAAACGGCGACTTTTAGTCTTATCCGTAATGATGATGTACAACCGCTCGCACAAGTTAAAGTGGTCGTGACATGGGTTTATAAGGCCCCTAAACAGAGTCAGTCCGGTTGGAGGTTATTCTAATATGTCAGTTGCAAAGCATATCTTAGTCGTAGAGGACGATACCTCTCTGGCAGAGTGGATCAGTGATTATTTACTGGATCACTGTTACGGAGTCACAGTGGCCAGCCAAGGTGATTTTGCCTTAGAGATGATAGCCGATGAGATGCCTGACCTAGTGCTACTCGACGTGATGATGCCCGTTAAGAATGGCTTCGATGTGTGTAAGGAGGCCAGGGGATTTTATACTGGGCCCATTTTATTTATGACGGCTTGCGTTGAGGACGGCGATGAAATCCGCGGGTTAGATGCCGGTGCTGATGATTACCTCACTAAGCCGATTCGACCACAGGTGCTGTTAGCGCGGATAAAGGCCCTGTTACGCCGAGTGAGTGATGAGGAGCAAAAGCAGCAATTAGTGTTTGATTCTTTAGTGTTAAATGCGACGGCAAAGTCAGTCACCATTGATAAACAGCCGCTGGATTTGAATGCCAATGAGTTTGATGTCTTGTGGCTGCTGGCATTGAAGGCGGGCACGATAGTGAGTCGCAATGAATTGGTGGCTCAACTGCGGGGCATTGAATACGATGGCCTAGACCGCTCGGTGGATATTCGCATATCGCGCTTACGCAAGAAGTTGCAGGAAGCGTTGAGTCAGCCCTATAAAGTCAAAACCATTCGTGGCAAGGGATATTTGTTTTGCCGCGATGAGGCCGAGCAAGCTTTATGAAGAAGTTAATGACTTCTCTGGTGCTGGTCGTGCTGGTGGCCATTGCCAGCCTAGGCTGGTCGATAAGTGAGTTTGCAACACTTATTGATCCTGATAATGAAACGTCTAGCCCAGCAACTCACCTCGCGGCATTAAAACTGCTGGGCGGCTCACTGGCGCAAACGTTAGATAACGATCCCGCCCCAAATAATGCGTTTATAGACAACTGGAATCAGCGAAATGCAGATCAATTGTCTTTGGTGAATGAAGCGGATTTTGTCTTACCCTCAGCCCTAAAGACAGAGTTTTATTCAGGGGAATCATTATTGCTGGAGTCCGATGACGGCATCTCTTTGCACTATTTATTGCCTAAAACGGGTCAGGTGCTGAATATCAATACCCAGATAGTGACGCCAGCCGATGTGAGTTTTAACGCGAATAAGCTGTATACCATGCTTTTTTATGGCGGTGTGGTGGTGATTTTGTTGGTGTGGGTGTCTCCTTTAATCCGCCAACTGGTTAATCTCAGTAAGGTGACTCAAGCATTTGGTATGGGAGAATTACAGCAGCGAATTGTGGTCAGTAAAGCGTCCTACATAGGCACAATAGAAAGCGAATTCAACCGTATGGCAGATCGCATCCAGCAATTAATCGATGACAATAAATTGCTTAGTCGGGCAGTTTCCCATGATTTAAAAACTCCGATTGCGCGGCTGCGATTTGGTATTGCGGCGTTAGAAGAAACCCAAAGCGAACAACTTAGGGTGAAGTATTTTCAGCGATTGAACCGCGATCTGGACACTATGGAAGAGTTGGTCATGACACTGCTCAGCTATGCCCGCCTCGATGAGGCGAATATCCAGCCCGATTGGCAGTCGATTGAGCTCAATGCTTGGTTACTCGAAAAGTATCAAGGTCAAGTGTACCCCGATTTTTCAGTTGAACTGGTTCCCTATCCCACAGCGCTCAAGATCAAGACAGATCCCAAGTACTTATCAATGCAGGTGAATAATTTGCTCAATAATGCGCTGCGTTTTGGTAAGGCAAAGATTCGGCTGACGTTGGCATCGGAAGATGGGATTGCGTGGTTACACGTTGACGATGATGGCCCTGGCATAGATGAACAGGAATCTACTCAAGTGATTAAACCTTTTGTGCGTGGTCAGCACAGCCGGGGAAATTCCGGTCATGGCATGGGTCTGGCGATTGTCGATAGAATTGGTTGTTGGATGGGGTCCCCATTACGTATTGGCCGTGCTCCTGACTTAGGTGGGGCTCGCATGTCACTAAAATTCAAGGCTGAAGTTTAAAGTTGGGGTTTAATACGATTGGTATAATGCGAGGTTTGAGCCGTTTTTGTCTGTTTCTTTAACATGAGCTGAAGCGAGCAATGCGGCTAGGCCTACGTAATCTAATCTGCTGAGTTGATTTAGAGATAGAGGCAGAATGACTCAACTCACTATACGAATGAGTGCCTAACGAATTGGTGCTGAACAGGGGGGATTTATAAATAAAACGCACCAGCCTTGATACCTAACGAGAATCTAGACTGGTGCATTTTTGATGAGCAATTAACTTTTCACATTGACATTGTTAAGTATGTAATCTGTTTCATAGATGCGGGAACTCGCATTTTCTGGCTTGCTATGTAAACCTGTGACTTCGACCATGACAGAGGTTTCTTGATTCATCGTCGAACTCCCCCACAAGATATCCTTACTCGCGCTCGCTCCTACTCCAAACTGGCCAATTGCATCACGATCGGTTTGTTCGTGAGTAAAAGTGAAGTAGTTATAACCCGCTTGTTTGCATAACTCTGCTGACTTACGCATGACGTACTTTCGGGCCAATGCGCGGTCAGTGTTGGTATTGCCAACAAAGCTTATCTGCCAGCTATCGGGTGCAATCTGTGCGGTTTCAAATCCTTTACCGAAAGACCAAAATTGCTTTTCGGTATCGTAGGAAGTGGCACAAGCTGAAAGCATCAGAGCTAATCCAGCACATAAAAACGTTTTTCTGATAAGTGTCATGGTCTTGTCTCGTCAGGTTGTTTAGAAGCTATAGTTCACGCCAAGGGTAGTAACCCACTGGTTGTTACTGTCTATTAGCGGAGAGTCTGCCATGTTGGCACCTATGTACGAGTAACCTGTGGCTTGAGTAATATCTAAATGCTTAGTGACTGGAATAACCAAAGCGTAGCCTAGCTTATATGCAAAGGTGCCGTCGGCTTGATAGGCAGGGCGCTGCGCCGTAGCTTCAGATGACGTCACACCTGTGTAGTAGTTTGCGAAGTCTTTACTGAAGTAGTGCACACCTGCATAAGGCACCAGATCACCGAAGCCTACATTTATTGGATGGTAATAGGTGATATCAGCCTGAAAACCATCATAAATATTGGTGACATCGTGTTGGAATTTGGTTGATAGCGTGCCATTTCCTAAATGAATGTCGGCGTTTAAACCCAGATCACCACTGAATTTGCGATCCTTCATGCCCGTTAAAATATCCGCATCATCGGCATCAAAGCCGGGATTGGCAACGGCAAAGATACTGAAATTAACGGCACTATCGTTCGTGCCTAAAAAGCGGTAGTTGATGCCGGACAGATCGGCGTTGAAGTCTTCACCGTGGTAGCCGCCATTGAGGTAGGCACCTGTTTGGTGATCTTGACCCTTATAAAACTGACTACCAGTAGCAACACCTGCGCCAGCAAAGAACTGATCTTGATGACTATAGATATTACCGTTACGAATGTAGGTATTGCTTTCAGCAAGAGCGTGGCTTGACATCAAAACACTTGTGATTACAAAGCAAAGTTTTTTCATTTTTTTATCCTTAAGACATCTGTCTAGTGACTGTGATGCCACTATATTTCACTTCTTAAAAGGACTCTGTATCCGAATGTAACCTAGACCATGTATTGCAGCCTTCTCGCATAGCCTGGCGCTGGTGAGCTCGTGGAGCTGAAGACGATGACCTTTTGCTAAGCCGGAGGGATAAGATAAACAAGACTAAGTAATAGGTAGCTTTTGATTGAATGGAGCAGAGAGCCCATTGATGAGGTGATATAAAGGTAAAAAGTTATGCCTCTAAAGCTATTTGAAATCAATAGCATCAGGGGGATTTGACCCGATGCTATTGGTCAGTCATTCAAACAACTCGCCGACTAAGCCTAGGGGCTAAGGGCAAGGTAATCTAAATTGATCGGACAGTTGGTTTAATCGTACTAATAGCTCTGGCGATAAGGTGACTTTTAAACTGTCGATGTTTTCTTTCAGTTGATATAAGTCGGTGGCACCTATGATATTGGAGCCGACAAACTTACGTGAGTTAACAAAAGCTAACGCCATTTGTGAGGGCGTGAGTTTGAACTCGCGGGCCAAATCGACATAGGCTTTTGTCGCCTCCAGAGCCATTTGCGAACCTGTATAGCGGGCGAAACGCTTAAACAAGGTCAGGCGCGCGCCTTCAGGCCACTGGTCGTTGCAATATTTTCCCGTCAAGGCGCCAAAGGCCAGTGGCGAATAGGCCAGTAATGGCAAGTTTTCGCGGTGACTGATTTCGCTCATGCCGACTTCGAAACTGCGATTAAGCAAGTTATAGGGATTTTGCACACTCACAATACGCGGCAAGCCATGTTTTTCGGCGAGTTGCAGGTATTTCATCAAGCCCCAAGGCGTTTCGTTCGACACCCCGATATAGCGCACTTTACCTTGGCGGATCACTTCTGCGAGCGCTTCTAGGGTCTCGAGGATCGGCGTTTGATGCTCATGCTCTTGTTGATCGTAAAACAGTTCACCAAAGAAATTGGTATTACGGTCAGGCCAATGGATTTGATAAAGGTCGATAGTGTCTATTTGGAGGCGTGCTAAAGATGCATCGACCGCTTGGTGGATGTTGTTCCAGTCCAGCGCCATATTTTTGCGAATGTAATCACTTTTACCCCCAGGTGCGGCAATTTTTGTGGCGATCACTAAGTCGTCTCGGTTACCGCGGGCCTTAATATATTGCCCTAGGATACGCTCGGTTTCCCCTTGGGTCTCCGGCTTAGGTGGTACGGGATACATTTCCGCCGTATCGATAAAGTTGATGCCATTGCCTATGGCGTAGTCCAGCTGTGCAAACGCTTCGGCTTGGGTATTTTGTTCGCCCCAAGTCATAGTGCCCAAACAAATTTTACTGACCTCAAGATTAGAATGCGGTATGCGTCTGTATTCCATCTATTTCTCCTACGGAAACTCTCTTAGTTTGAGGCTACCAAGCTTTTGCTGTAAAGCAAAGGTTAAACCATAGGTTGAAATGTTAGTGCGCTAAAAATAGCCAGCAAGTTTAGCCATACTGTCCCATTTTGAGGCATGCCATTGGTTGAAGTTTGTTCGCTGAGTTGCTCTTTTAACGGTTTTAGCGCTTTACTGCACTGAAATGGAGATTTTTGCTTATTTTTGTAAACCTTAGGTACTACTAAATCAGTAATGACGTATTTATGAATAAATTGTTATAAAACTACATTTGCAGATTACAGTAAGTAAGGATGTGAATCTATGTCACAAAATTGCGTAAATTTACGTATCTAACTTACGAATTTGCAGCGGAATGTGACGCCAATATCGGAATCTGCGTTAACAAATCTCTACCCTAAATTTATCTAAAAATTTTTCATGGTTGATATTTGTGATGGCAGATTTTTCAAACCAAATTGTAACGATCAAAAAAGGCCTCGACTTGCCGATTGTTGGTGAGCCGCGACAGGTCATTGAACTCGGTGCTAAGCCATCCCAAGTGGCTGTTCTGGGAGAAGAATTCGTTGGGCTTAAGCCGACGATGTTGGTCGAAGAGGGTGATTTTGTTCAAAAGGGCCAAGCCCTATTTGAAGACAAAAAAACGCCTGGTGTGTTGTTCACTGCACCCGCTAGTGGCCAAGTCGTAGCGATTAACCGCGGCGAGCGTCGAATTCTACAATCAGTCGTCATTCGTTGTGATGACGGTGAAAACCGCGATGGGCAGATTTCTTTCGATATCCATCAAGACATCGCCGCTTTAGCAAGGTCAACCGTTCAGGCGCAATTAGTGAAAAGCGGTCTATGGACTGCACTGCGTACGCGGCCTTTCTCGCGCGTGCCTGCGCTCGATAGCACGCCAGCAGGTATTTTCGTCACCGCTATCGATACTAATCCACTGGCCGCTGCTCCGCGTTTGATCATCGCCGAGCAAACCGAAGCTTTTAAAGCAGGCTTGCTGGTGTTGAGCCGTTTAACCGAAGGCAAGGTTTACCTGTGTCAGGATAAGGGCGAAGCGATTGTTAAAGAAGCATTACCACAACTTGAGGTGCGCCGTTTTGATGGTGTTCATCCTGCGGGTTTAGTGGGTACTCATATTCACTTTACTTTGCCAGTGAGTTTAGAACGTCAGGTATGGCATATCGGTTATCAAGATGTGATTGCCTACGGCAAGTTATTCCAAACCGGTGAGTTGTATACCGACCGCATCGTCGCCTTAGGTGGCCCGAGCGTGCTGAACCCGCGCTTACTACGCACTCAATTGGGCGCTGAGCTAAGTGCCTTAGTGAGTGATGAAATCAAACCTGGCCATAACCGCGTGGTATCGGGATCTGTGTTATCTGGCCATACCGCGGCGGGCGTACATGACTTTTTAGGCCGATTCCACAACCAAGTGTCAGTGTTGAGCGAAGATTCGCAGCACCATGTTCTCCCTTGGGTGCGCGGTGGTTCTGACAAATTCTCCATCACTCGTGCCGTAACATCACGTCTGTTTGGTGCGACTAAATTGTTCGAGTTTACGACTCATCAGGGCGGTTCTGCTCGCGCCATGATGGCTTTTGGTCAGTTAGATCGCGTGATGCCACTGGATATTTTACCCACCTTACTCGTTCGAGACTTAGTGGTGCGTGATACCGACGAGGCGCAAGCCTTAGGTGCATTGGAGTTAGATGAAGAAGATCTGGCGCTGTGTACCTTCGTATGTCCCGGCAAATATGACTTTGGTAAAGAATTACGTGCCTGTCTAGATGTTATTGAGAGGGAAGGTTAATGACCAAACAAGTGAAAAAACCTGATTTACAGGACGCCTCTGATTTACAACAAGAGTACTACGCAACGGGTAAGTCGATGAAGGGCTTTTTGCGCTCACTCGTCATTGCCAATGGTCGTAGCACTAAGGGTCAAGTGCATGTGCGTGACGCGATTGACGTGAAACGTACCATGACGCTAGTCGGTTTGTGTTTACTGCCCGCCATTTTATTCGGTCTATATAACATTGGCCTACAGGCACAGCTTGCGCTCGCGGGCGGATTATCGACCCCAGATATTTGGAAGTTAGAAATCTTTAATACCCTGTTTGGCAGCCTTAGCCAAGACACTGGGATATTAGGTTTATTCCTCTATGGTCTTAGTTTTTATCTGCCGATTTACCTGACAGCACTGCTCACCAGTTTGTTTTGGGAAGTGGTGTTTGCGCGGGTTCGTGGTCAAGAGTTGCACGAAGGCTTCTTCGTGACGGCCCTGCTGTTTACCTTAATCTTGCCAGTATCGACACCGTTGTGGCTGGTGGCCATGGGGATTTCCTTTGGTGTGGTCGTGGCTAAAGAGCTGTTTGGCGGCATGGGATATAACTTCCTTAACCCTGCGCTGGCAGGCTTGGCTTTTATCTACTTCGCCTATCCATCTGAAGTTTCAACCATTAAACAGTTAGTTGCCGTTGATGGTTTCTCTGGTGCAACAGCGCTGGCACAAACCGCAGCGGGCAAGTTGAGTTTTGCCGATTACTCTTGGTTTAGCGCCTTTAGCGATCCTAACTGGTGGAACAACTTTTTTGGCTTTACCGTGGGCGCGATTGGCGAAACCAGCACCTTAGCGATTTTGATCGGCGGTTCATTATTGCTGATCAGCCGCTTAGCGGATTGGCGCATTGTGCTCGGTGTGTTGCTGGGCATGATAGCGACTGCAACGCTGTGTAATTACATCGGTTCTAGCAGCAATCAAATGATGGCAATGCCGTGGACTTGGCATCTTGTCACTGGCGGTTTTGCGTTAGCAATGATGTTTATGGCCACCGATCCTGTAACCACTTCGTACACTCGTCAAGGCAAGTTTGCCTACGGTGCTTTGATTGGTTTTATGACTGTGCTTATCCGTGTCGCTAACCCCAAAATGCCTGAGGGCGTGATGTTAGCCATTCTGTTCGCCAACCTTTGGGCGCCGCTGTTCGATTATCTGGTGGCCCGCGCCAACATCAAACGGAGATTAAAACGTCATGGTATTTAAGAAAGATACTGTGGTGGGGACCATGATCTTCACCATCACGCTCTGCCTCCTGTGCTCTTTTATGATCACAGGCACTGCAGGCATATTGAAAGAACGTAAAGTTGCCAAAAAACGTGACGAAGTGCAGCGCTATGTGTTGATGGCCGCCGATGTGAACTTAGGTCAGGGCAATGAGTTTAGAGAAATTTTCGCTAAATCCGTTAAGCCATTATTGATCAACTTAGATACAGGCAAGGTGGACTCAGACGCTAACGTCCTCGATTTCGATGAGCGTATGGCGGCAATTAATCCTGAGACTTCGAGTGCGCCGAAAAAAGATATTGCCAAGATTAAAACCCGTGCGAACGATGCCCGCGTGTTTAAAGTGCTCGATGCCAACGGCAAGTTAGACAGCGTGGTTGTGCCTTTCTATGGCAAAGGTCTGTGGTCGATGATCTACGGTTATGTGGCGGTTGAACCCGATTTCAACACCATTAAAGGGCTCGTCGTGTACGAACACGGTGAAACCCCAGGTATCGGCGATTTTTTAACTGATCCTAAGTGGGTGTCACTATGGAAGGGTAAGCAATTGTTTGATGAAAAAGGCAAGTTTTCGATGCGTCTTGTGAAAGGCGGCGCTAAAGAAGGCGATATTCATGGTGTCGATGCGGTGAGTGGCGCGACCATGACGGGCCGCGGCGTGCAGCGCGCAATGGAGTTTTGGTTTGGCGTTGAGGGCTTTCAAACCTTCTTCAATCAGCTGAAAGCGACGGCCACGCAGGGTGAATTGCAAGGTGAGTTGGGAGAGGCAAAATGAGCAACACTTTATCCATGCGTGACATGTTAACGGGGCCAGTGTTTGCCAATAACCCCGTCGCGATGCAAGTGCTGGGCGTATGTTCGGCACTGGCGGTCAGTAACTCAATGCAAACCGCTGTGGTGATGACACTGGCAGTGACCTTTGTGTTGGTGTTTTCTAACCTGATTATCTCTGCCATCCGTAACTTTATCCCGACCAGTGTGCGGATTATCGCGCAGATGACGGTTATCGCCTCCTTAGTGATTATCGTCGACATGGTTCTGCAGGATGTAGCCTATGAGTTATCTAAGCAACTTTCTGTATTCGTTGGGTTAATTATCACTAACTGTATCATCATGGGCCGTGCAGAAGCCTTCGCCATGAAGTATCCACCGCATTTAGCGGTCGTCGATGCGCTTGGTAATGCGACAGGTTATGGCTTGATTTTGATCAGCGTCGCCTTTGTACGCGAGCTGTTAGGGACGGGGAATTTATTCGGTCACCCTGTGTTTACCACCATCGAGAATGGTGGCTGGTACTTGCCAAACGAGATGTTCAAGTTACCACCGAGCGCCTTCTTCCTGATTGGTGTGTTGATCTGGACTATCAATGTGATCCAGCGGAAACGGGGTTAAGGAGCAGATATGGAACACTATATAAATCTATTTTTGCAGGCCACTTTTATCGACAACATGGCGCTGTCGTTCTTCTTGGGCATGTGTACTTTCTTGGCCGTGTCTAAAAAGGTGTCAACCGCCTTTGGTCTAGGTGTCGCTGTGATTGTGGTGATGACCTTAGCCGTGCCGTTAAACCAGCTGATTTACGTCAAAGTGCTCGCACCTGGCGCACTGTCTTGGGCGGGATTACCCGGTATCGATTTAAGTTACCTGCAACTGATCACTTTCATTGGTGTGATTGCGGCGTTAGTGCAAATCCTTGAAATGTTTTTGGATAAGTACATTCCTAGCCTGTATGACTCCCTTGGGATCTTCTTACCTTTGCTCACAGTGAACTGCGCGATTTTTGCCGGGGTGATCTTTATGGCGAACCGTGATTACAACTTCGGTGAGTCAGTGGTGTTTGCGATGGGCTCGGGTCTTGGTTGGGCGGTGGCGATTGTACTGCTGGCGGGACTGCGCGAAAGAATGAAATTCAACGCGATTCCCGAAGGCTTACAAGGTATTGGTATCACCTTTATTACTACAGGCTTGATGGCGCTGGGCTTTATGTCTTTCTCAGGGATCTCGCTGTAAAGCTACAGTAGGCGAGCCAAGAATTGAGAAAGTGAAACCAGATTCTTTTTAGAAAAGAGCTAGAAAAGGGTAATACGATGGAAATGGCAATTGGCATAGGCATGTTCACGCTAGTGGTCTGTCTATTGGTGATAGTGATTCTAATCGCCAAAAAGAAATTAGTGGCTACGGGTGAAGTGACGATCAGCATCAACGAAGATGCCGAAAAAAGCATTCAAGTTGCCGCGGGTGACAAGTTACTCGGCGCTTTGGCGAGTCAGAGTATTTTTATTCCGTCTGCCTGTGGTGGCGGCGGAACCTGTGGTCAGTGCCGAGTGAAAATCAAATCGGGCGGCGGTGACATTCTGCCGACTGAAATGGGCCATATCACCAAGAAAGAGGCTAAAGAAGGTTGTCGTCTCGCCTGCCAAGTCTCAGTGAAAACCGATATGGAACTTGAGCTCGACGAAGAAATCTTTGGGGTGAAGAAGTGGCAATGTCAGGTGATCTCTAATGATAACAAGGCAACTTTTATCAAAGAGCTATTGCTTGAGTTACCCGAAGGTGAAGATGTTCGCTTTAAAGCGGGGGGTTATATTCAAATTGAAGCGCCAGCCCATGTGGTGAAATACGTTGACTTTGATATTCCTGAAAAATACCGTGGCGATTGGGACAAATACGGCCTGTTTGATATAGTCTCGACCGTCAATGAAGAAGTGTTGCGCGCTTACTCTATGGCCAACTATCCCGATGAAAAGGGCCGCATTATGCTGAACGTGCGGATTGCAACGCCGCCTTCGGCCAATGTGCCAGCGGGCAAGATGTCATCTTACATCTTCAACCTGAAAGCGGGCGATACAGTGACCATTTCTGGGCCATTCGGTGAGTTCTTTGTGAAGGAAACCGATGCGGAAATGGTGTTCATCGGCGGCGGTGCGGGCATGGCACCTATGCGTTCACACATTTTCGATCAGCTTAAGAGTAAGAAAACCACACGTAAAATGAGCTTCTGGTACGGTGCTCGTTCGACCCGTGAAGTGTTTTACCAAGCGGATTTCGATGCCCTAGCAGCCGAGAATGACAACTTCGTCTGGCATGTGGCGTTATCTGAGCCATTGCCTGAGGATAATTGGACTGGCTACACTGGCTTTATTCATAATGTGATTTATGAGAATTATCTTAAAAATCATAAGGCACCAGAAGACTGCGAGTACTACATGTGTGGTCCTCCAATCATGAACTCTTCAGTGATTAAGATGCTTGAAAGCCTAGGCGTTGAACCAGAAAATATCCTACTCGATGACTTTGGTGATTAGGTTGTAAGTGAGTAATAAAAAATCGCGTTAGGCCCAGCTTAACGCGATTTTTGTTTATTGCTTGTTAGCGTTTTTAAGTTCAAAGCCTCTAACAATGACATATGCGATAAGGGCAAATATGAATACGATAAGGTACATCCACGCGATACTTTGCAAAGTTTCAATAATTGTTCGATAGATCTCAATAGTCCAACGCTCCAGTGTTAGCTGTAGAATTTCCACATCTTTATGTCGAGCGGTAATGTAGCGTTCTAAATCATAAATTCTAACTCCACCAGAAATGCCCACAACGTATGTGGCAAAAATAATATATTTTTGCCAAGCGGCACTGATTGAATCTTGAATTATTCGAGAAAATATTTCTCCTAGTGGTTTTTTGAAAATCGAAACAACTAGAAATGAAACGGTTATAGATAGTGCAAATGTAATAAACAGTAATGTAAAAAACATGCTCTCTCCTTAGAACAGATAATCAAATTGAAAACTTTACTAGCCATTTAAAATCAACAACATAATCGGCTTTCGGCTTACGTTCAAGCGAATAGTAATTGAGGTTGCTTTAAGGATAGGTACCTTCATATCAGCCAAGACGCCCCTAACGGAGTTGAAAGCGCCTTGGGCATAAAGCGTACTTATGCTATCGCATCAGACGTTTGACCCTGACCGTTGTGTCCCATCTTTCGATTGCGGCCTTTCGGCCGAGGTGAATCAAGGTCGTGGGGCTTCACTCCACACCAGACCAAAAGGGGAAAAGCGCCTGTCCCCTTTTGGAAATCCCCCGGCGTTCCTAGCGAAGTTACATGCATTGATTAGTGGCTTCGTGCTTATTCAAAAATCGCTAACGCTTCCGATGGGGTGTCCCTTCCCCCCGAAAGCTACGCAGACGTCCTGTCTGCGTCACGCGATTTTCTTCAACGCCCTTCAGCAACTTCGCAGGGGAAGGTGAGCTTCTGCGGTCTGGATGTTGGCAGTTAATCCCAAAGAGTTATGCATGTCCCATCTTTTCGAACTTTTCAATTTAGTACCTAACCTAGCTAAAGGATTTGTCGCCGTGGCGGGTTAAATAGCTCACCATGCGCTCACTCTCAGCGGTATAGCATCCCATGCGAAACTCACCGTGCCAGTAAGCAATATCGAGCGGATGATACCCTTGCGAGTTTGGATGATTCACATCGGCCCCCGCATCCACCAATAATTTGAGCAGTTCAAAAGACTGTAGCTCACAGGCATGCAAGAGTGCCGTCATCGCATTTTCGTCCACGCCTTCAAGATCCGCGCCATTGGCAATAATGCGCTTAACAGCAAGCATTCTTTGGCTTTAACCGCATCGATGAGTTCAGTGCTCATTTGATAGCTATTTAACCTCATCCAAAGGATTTAATTTAAGTGGATTTAGTCTAGGTTTCTTTAACTTGTGGGCGAAACTCCGTAAGCTGAGTAGCATATACCTAAATGCTTATGTCTACAGGTATAACTTATCATGGATGTAATAGTTGTAGGATAGGAGGCTTGTTTGAAAAAGTTAGCAGTAGTATCACTTATCTGTTTCTCCCTCTGCGCATGCTCTTCACTCAATGAAGTTAAATTGGATTCTCAATCGGTATCCAGCTACATAGGTGAAAAGGTCAAAGTCACCACAATATCTGGCGAACAAATGGAATTTCAAGTCGAAAGTGCAACGGAACAGCAGATCGAGGGAGAAGGGCAACTAGTCAAAATTGAAGATATACAGACGTTGGAAGTTGAGGAGTTGAGGGCGTTCAAAATTCTGTGTCAGGCTAATTTTTAAATTTCCAGCACGCTATCTAAACGTCCTTCAAAATAAATCGCTAACTGAGATAAGCAAAGGCTCCAATTGTGGATTGGCATGGTCCATTTATCAGAGGCGTTTAATATGCCTGCGTAAAGTAGCTTCAACAAGCTATTTTCATTAGGAAAAGCACCTTTGGTTTTGGTGAGCTTTCTAAATTGGCGATGTACTGCCTCTACTGCATTGGTGG
>NZ_JAKKRH010000069.1:0-16341 GCF_025654465.1 Shewanella sp. SM101 | reverse complement strand
ACAGTTCTACTTCCGTACAACTGACGTAACCGGTACTATCGAACTGCCAGAAGGCGTAGAGATGGTAATGCCTGGCGACAACATCAAAATGGTAGTGACTCTGATTTGCCCAATCGCGATGGACGAAGGTTTACGCTTCGCAATCCGTGAAGGTGGTCGTACAGTTGGTGCTGGTGTAGTAGCTAAAATCATCGCTTAATTGCGATAGAAATTAGTTTGAAAAGGAAGCTTCGGCTTCCTTTTTTGTTTAAGTGGATTATTTCATAGGTTTTGTGGTTTGCATGGGATTCGCATCCTTGCTTACAAAGTCGAATAAGAATACAATCTATGGCCGATTTTTGACCCTGAGCTTATGCTATTTTGCGTTTCTAAGGGTGTTCGGAAATGCAGAGTGATGTGGGATTATGCCCGTCAATTAATGTGCTCTAAGCTCAGGCCGTATTGAGTAACGGAAAAACCGATGACAACAAATACTGAAAACCAGAACAATTCTCTGGATATCGTGAAGTGGGGTTTAGTGATTGTATTGCTAGCCGCTGCTGTTATTGGCAATCAAATGTATAGCGAAGCCAGTGCCGTCATACGTGCGCTTAGTGTTATCGTTGCATTCGCTATTGCTGGTTTTATTGCGCTTCAGACTGTAAAAGGTAAAAAAGCGTTAGCTTTTGCCCGTGAAGCGCATATCGAAGTGCGCAAGGTTGTATGGCCGACGCGTCAAGAAGCGCTAAACACCACTTTTATTGTCCTTGCAGCAACAGGTATCTTAGCTCTTATCCTTTGGGGTATGGATGCTGTGTTAATGCGAATTGTCAATTTTATCACTGGCGTATAGGCACCTCGAATGACTGAAGCTAAAGAAGCTAAAAAAAGATGGTATGTAGTGCAGGCATTCTCAGGCTATGAAGGCCGAGTTTGTAAGTCACTGATTGAATATATTAAAATGCATGGCATGGAAGCATACTTCGGTGAAGTATTGGTTCCGACTGAAGAAGTCATCGAAATGCGTGCAGGTCAGCGTCGCAAGAGCGAACGTAAGTTTTTCCCTGGCTATGTGTTAGTCCAGATGGAAATGAACGATGACAGCTGGCATTTAGTCAAAAGCATCCCGCGTGTTTTAGGCTTTATTGGCGGAACGTCTGATCGTCCTGCCCCAATTTCAGATAAAGAAGCTGATGCAATTCTGCGTCGCTTACAAGAAACGACAGCGTCACCGACTCATAGAACTATATTTGAGCCTGGTGAAGTGGTACGTGTGTGTGATGGTCCATTTGCTGACTTTAACGGCACCGTTGAAGAAGTGGATTATGACAAGAGCCGCGTGAAAGTATCAGTGATGATCTTTGGTCGTTCTACGCCTGTTGAACTTGACTTTAGTCAAGTTGAAAAAGGCTGATTAAATAAACTACAAAATCCGTTTGGCAACGGGTGCGAATTTCTATATAATTCGCACCCGTTGTTTTCGGGGGAGCATGTCAGCATGTCGCTGATGCGCGTTTGAACCCAAACTGAGGAAATGTCAGATGGCAAAGAAGATTGATGCTTATATTAAGCTACAAGTAAAATCCGGTTCTGCGAACCCATCACCACCAGTTGGTCCAGCTTTGGGTCAAAAAGGTGTGAACATCATGGAATTCTGTAAAGCGTTTAACGCCCGTACAGAAAAAATGGAAAAAGGCATGCCTATTCCAGTCGTGATCACTGTTTACAGTGACCGTTCATTCACTTTTGAAACTAAGACTTCTCCAGCGTCTTACTTACTGAAGACTGCTGCAGGCCTGAAATCAGGTTCTCCACGTCCAAACACTCAGAAAGTGGGTACTATCGCTCGCGCTAAAGTTCAAGAAATTGCTGAACTGAAAGCTGCCGATATGACTGGTGCTGACATTGAAGCGATGACTCGCTCAATCGAAGGTACTGCGCGTTCAATGGGTTTGGTTGTAGAGGATTAATATAATGGCAAAGCTAACTAAACGCATGCGCGTAATTCGCGAAAAAGTTGACGGTACTAAAAGCTACGATATCAACGAAGCTGTTGCTCTGTTAAAAGAATTAGCAACTGCAAAATTCGTTGAAAGTGTAGACGTAGCAGTTAACCTGGGTATCGACCCACGTAAATCTGACCAAAACGTTCGTGGTGCAACAGTGTTGCCACACGGTACTGGTCGTGACGTTCGCGTTGCAGTATTTACACAAGGTGCAAATGCTGAAGCTGCTAAAGCTGCTGGCGCTGAGCTAGTTGGTATGGATGATCTGGCTGAGAAAATCAAAGCCGGTGAAATGAACTTTGACGTAGTTATCGCATCTCCAGATGCAATGCGCGTTGTTGGTATGTTAGGTCAAATCTTAGGCCCACGTGGTTTAATGCCTAACCCTAAAACAGGTACAGTAACGCCAAACGTTGCTGAAGCTGTTAAGAACGCCAAAGCGGGTCAAGTTCGTTACCGTAACGACAAGAACGGTATTATCCACACTACTATCGGTAAAGTGGATTTCACACCAGTTCAATTGAAAGAAAACTTGGAAGCGTTAGTGTCAGCACTGAAAAAGGCTAAGCCTGCAGTTGCTAAAGGCATTTTCGTGAAAAAGATCAGCATCTCTACCACTATGGGTGCAGGTGTTGCAGTTGATCAAGCTACGCTTGAAACAACTCTATAATTTTACAAAGCGGGTGCATTAGTCTATAATGCGCGCACTTTGTGGGTTGAAGCCTGTTTTATCTTCTGTTTAGGCGGAATTTAACTCAGGTTTCCGTCCAAGACCGCAGGTGTTTTTTGTAAAAATAACTTAATTTCCTGCGTAGACGGTGTCAGGCCCCAGCTAAAATTTTTTACTGGATAATCTGCACCGTAAGTCACTAAATACATAAGTATTTAGTATGGTAAATACTAGGGAATACCCTAGGTAGAATCCAGGAGTAAAGCCAATGGCATTAAGACTCGAAGACAAAAAAGCGATTGTTGCTGAAGTCAACGAAGCTGCCAAAGGTGCGCTATCTGCAGTTGCCGCTGATTCTCGCGGTGTGACTGTAGGTGCTATGACCGGTCTGCGTAAAAAAGCTCGCGAAGCTGGTGTATATGTACGTGTAGTACGTAACACGCTAGCTCGTCGTGCTGTTGAAGGTACTGCTTTTGAGTGCCTAGCAGAAACGTTCACTGGCCCAACTTTGATTGCTTTTTCTTTAGAGCACCCAGGTGCTGCAGCACGTCTGTTAAAAGACTTTGCTAAAGAACAAGCTAACTTCGAAGTTAAAGGCGCAGCCTTTGAAGGGAATTTCATCCCTGCAGCTGAAATTGATCGTTTGGCGAAACTGCCAACATACGAAGAAGCACTAGCTCAGTTAATGATGACTATGAAAGAAGCATCTGCTGGCAAGTTCGTTCGTACACTGGCCGCCCTGCGCGATCAAAAACAAGAAGCCGCTTAATTTCAAGCTGGCTGCTTAATAAAATTGAATTCAGAACAATAGGAAACATTTGTTATGTCTATCACTAAAGACCAAATCTTAGAAGCCTTTGCAGCTATGTCTGTAATGGAAGTTGTTGAACTGATCGAAGCTATGGAAGAGAAGTTCGGCGTTTCTGCCGCTGCTGCTGTTGTTTCTGGCGGTGCAGAAGCAGTTGTTGTTGAAGAACAAACAGAATTCAACGTAGTTCTGACTGCTCACGGCGACAACAAAGTTGCAGTTATTAAAGCCATCCGTGGCGCAACTGGTTTAGGCCTGAAAGAAGCTAAAGCTATGTCTGAAGCTGCTCCAGTAGCAGTTAAAGAAGGCGTTTCTAAAGAAGAAGCTGAAGCTCTGAAGAAAGAACTTACTGAAGCTGGTGCTTCTGTAGAAATTAAGTAAGCTATTATTTAGCTTGCTCACCCAAGCCACTTGGGTGGAGGCTGGCGGTTTTTTAACCGTCGGCCTTTTTTGCGCTATATGCGCTGGCGATTTTTTTTCACCGTTTGTCGCCAAATTTTGCAGTCCCTAGCAGAGATTACTGGTTAGGTTCTTGCCATCAACGGTGATGGGCAAACGTGCTGAATTTTAATAACTTAAGTTATTTATTCAGTCTTGGTCACATCTCGTAAGCAGAGGAAACCCATGGTTTACTCCTATTCTGAAAAGAAGCGTATTCGCAAAGACTTTGGTAAGCGTCCAAAAGTTTTGGATATCCCTTATTTATTGTCTATCCAGCTAGACTCTTTTAAGAAGTTCACCGATCAAGATCCTACCGGTGAGCGCGGTTTAGAAGCCGCCTTCCGTAGCGTTTTTCCCATCAAGAGCTTTTCTGGTAACTCAGAACTGCAATACGTCAGCTATAAGCTTGGCGAGCCTGTTTTTGATGTGAAAGAGTGTCAGATCCGTGGTGTTACGTATTCAGCTCCACTACGCGTTAAATTACGTATGGTGTTGTATGACCGTGAAGCAGCGGCGGGCACAGTAAAAGATATTAAAGAACAAGAAGTCTACATGGGTGATATCCCATTGATGACGGATAACGGTACTTTTGTTATCAACGGTACTGAGCGTGTAATCGTATCTCAATTACACCGTTCTCCAGGCGTGTTCTTTGATCATGACCGTGGTAAAACCCACTCATCAGGTAAGGTGCTGTATAACGCACGTATTATTCCTTACCGTGGTTCATGGCTTGACTTTGAATTCGATCCTAAAGATGCACTATTTGTGCGTATTGACCGTCGCCGCAAACTGCCTGCGACCATCATGTTACGTGCATTAGAATATTCTACTCAAGAGATCCTCGATCTGTTCTTCGAACGCGTTGAGTTCAAGATCAAGAAAGATACTCTGGTCATGTCTTTGGTGCCTGAACGTCTGCGTGGCGAAACTGCCAGCTATGACATCAAGGATGCTGAAGGTTCTGTACTGGTTGAAGCGGGACGTCGTATTACTGCGCGTCACATTCGTCAGTTAGAAAAGACTAATACCACTGAGCTTGAAGTGCCAGTTGAATATATCGTGGGCAAATATGCTGCTCAAGATTATATCGATCCGGACACGGGTGAAGTTTTAGTCTCTGCCAACAGTGAAATTAGCTTAGAAGATCTGGCTAAACTATCATTGGCCGGTATTAAAGATATCAGCACGTTGTATATCAACGAGCTAGATCATGGTGCTTATATTTCAGATACGCTGCGTATCGATTCAACCACTAACCGCTTAGAAGCGCTGGTTGAGATCTATCGTATGATGCGTCCTGGCGAGCCACCAACCAAAGATGCTGCCGAAGCACTATTCCAGAACTTGTTCTTCAGTGAAGAGCGTTATGACCTGTCTAAAGTAGGTCGTATGAAGTTCAACCGTCGTCTCAGCATTCCTGATGACGAAGGTAGCGGTGTATTGTCTAAAGAAGACATCGTCGCGGTAATGAAGAACATCATTCATATCCGTAACGGTTTCGACGAAGTCGATGACATCGATCACTTAGGTAACCGTCGTATTCGTAGCGTCGGTGAAATGGCTGAAAACCAATTCCGTGTTGGTTTAGTCCGTGTTGAGCGCGCCGTGCGTGAACGTCTGTCTTTAGGCGATCTGAATGAGCTGATGCCACAAGACTTGATCAACGCTAAGCCAATTTCTGCTGCAGTGAAAGAGTTCTTCGGTTCTTCTCAGCTGTCACAATTCATGGACCAAAACAACCCGCTGTCAGAAGTAACGCATAAGCGTCGTATTTCTGCTCTTGGCCCTGGTGGTTTGACTCGTGAACGTGCAGGCTTCGAAGTCCGCGACGTACATCCAACGCATTATGGTCGTTTATGTCCAATTGAGACCCCTGAAGGTCCAAACATTGGTCTAATCAACTCATTAGCAAGTTTTGCCCGTACTAACTCTTACGGCTTCCTAGAAACGCCATACCGCAAGGTTATCGACGGCGTGATTACTGACGAAGTGGAATACTTGTCAGCAATCGAAGAAGGTCGTTATGTGATTGCACAGGCGAACATCGAAGTTGACGCTAGCGGTCGTATGGCAGAAGAGCAAATTGCTTGTCGTCATAAAGGTGAATCGACCTTTATGCGCGCTGCTGACATCCAGTATATGGACGTTTCGCCACAACAGATTATTTCTGTTGCTGCGTCACTGATCCCGTTCTTAGAACACGACGATGCTAACCGTGCCTTGATGGGTGCGAACATGCAACGTCAAGCCGTACCCACACTGCGCTCTGAAAAGCCGCTAGTAGGTACTGGTATTGAACGTACTTTGGCTGTTGACTCTGGTGTTGTGGTTGTTGCTAAACGTGGTGGTTTTGTAGACTACGTTGATGCGAGCCGTATCGTTGTTAAAGTAAATGAAGATGAGCTGCGCCCAGGCGAAGCCGGTATCGACATTTATAACCTGACTAAATACACCCGTTCTAACCAAAACACTTGTATCAACCAACGCCCTTGTTGTGCTGTTGGTGAGCCAGTCGTTCGTGGTGACGTGTTAGCAGACGGTCCGTCTACTGACTTAGGTGACTTAGCCCTTGGCCAGAACATGCGTATCGCATTCATGCCTTGGAACGGTTACAACTTCGAAGACTCGATCTTAATTTCTGAGCGCGTAGCGCAAGAAGACCGTTTCACCACTATCCACATTCAGGAGCTGTCTTGTATTGCTCGTGATACCAAACTGGGTAGCGAAGAAATCACGGCTGATATTCCAAACGTAGGTGAATCTGCTCTGTCGAAACTCGACGAGTCAGGTATCGTTTACATTGGTGCAGAAGTGAAGGGCGGCGATATTCTGGTTGGTAAAGTGACGCCAAAAGGCGAAACACAGCTAACGCCAGAAGAGAAGTTACTCCGTGCTATCTTCGGTGAGAAAGCGTCTGACGTTAAAGACAGTTCACTGCGTGTACCTAACTCTGTTAAGGGTACTATCATCGACGTTCAGGTATTTACCCGTGACGGCGTTGAAAAAGACAAGCGTGCAGTTGAAATCGAAGAGATGCACATTGCCCAAGCTCGTAAAGACTTAGGCGAAGAGTTCAAGATCCTTGAAGAAGGTGTATTGAGCCGTGCGCGTAACCTGTTAATCGGTGCTGGTTTCACTGAAGCGCAAATTGCTGCGTTGCCACGTAAAGATGTATTGGTTCAAGTCATTGACGATGAAGCAAAACAAACTGAACTTGAGCAATTAGCTGAACAGCATGAAGAGCTGAAAGCTGACTTCGATAAGAAGTTTGAAATCAAACGTCGCAAGATCACCCAAGGTGATGATTTGGCGCCAGGCGTACTCAAAATCGTTAAGGTTTACTTAGCGGTTAAGCGTACTATCCAACCTGGTGACAAGATGGCGGGTCGTCACGGTAACAAGGGTGTTATCTCTAAGATTTGCCCAATCGAAGACATGCCATATGACGAACAAGGTAACCCAGTAGACATCGTATTGAACCCGCTAGGTGTTCCATCACGTATGAACATTGGTCAGGTACTTGAAGTCCATATGGGCGCCGCTGCCAAAGGCATTGGTAACAAGATCACTGCGATGCTTGAAGAACAGCGTGAGCTGGCTGAAGTGCGTGGTTACATCAAGCAAGTTTATGAATTAGGTGACGAAGTGCAGCAGCGCGTCGATATCGATTCATTCACTGATGATGAAGTATTACGTCTTGCGACTAACCTGAAAGGCGGTATCCCGATTGCAACTCCTGCATTCGACGGTGCTAAAGAGAAAGAGATCAAGCAGATGCTTGAACTTGCAGGTTTGCCAACCTCTGGTCAGTTGAAGTTGTTTGATGGTCGTACCGGTAACGAATTTGAGCGTCAAGTAACGGTAGGTTACATGTACATGCTCAAACTGAACCACTTAGTTGATGACAAGATGCACGCCCGTTCTACCGGTTCGTACAGCTTAGTGACTCAACAACCACTGGGCGGTAAAGCTCAGTTCGGTGGTCAGCGTTTCGGTGAGATGGAAGTGTGGGCACTAGAAGCATACGGTGCCGCTTATACGCTTCAAGAAATGCTCACTGTTAAATCGGATGACGTTAACGGTCGTACTCAGATGTATAAGAACATCGTCGACGGTAACCATCAGATGCAACCTGGCATGCCAGAGTCCTTCAACGTGTTACTGAAGGAGATCCGTTCACTCGGTATTAATATCGAGTTGGATCAGGCATAAGCGCAGGCCTTTAGCCGCGTTTGGCAAACAGAATGGTGCTCCGTGCAAGCGGAGCACCCGGTTTAACTCCTTCAGGAGAGAAACGTGAAAGACTTATTAAAGTTTCTGAAACAGCAAAGCAAGACTGAAGAATTTAACGGCATCAAAATTGGTCTGGCATCGCCTGATCTGATCCGTTCTTGGTCTTTTGGTGAAGTTAAGAAGCCAGAAACCATCAACTACCGTACCTTCAAGCCTGAGCGTGAAGGTCTGTTCTGTGCGCGTATCTTTGGCCCAGTCAAAGATTACGAATGTTTGTGCGGTAAGTACAAACGTTTGAAGCACCGTGGTGTTATTTGTGAAAAGTGTGGCGTTGAAGTAACCCAAACTAAAGTACGTCGTGAGCGTATGGGTCACATCGAACTGGCTAGCCCAGTTGCGCACATTTGGTTTTTAAAATCGCTACCGTCACGTATTGGCTTAATGCTGGATATGACGTTGCGTGATATCGAACGCGTACTGTATTTTGAATCATTTGTCGTGATCGAGCCTGGCATGACCAGCCTTGAACGTGGCCAAATGCTGACAGAAGAAACTTATCTGGATGCATTAGAAGAATACGGTGATGAGTTCGAAGCTAAAATGGGTGCCGAAGCAGTGCTTGAACTGTTACGTGCTATCGATTTAGCGAAAGAAATCGAACAAATGCGTGAAGAATTGCCTTCAATCAATTCTGAGACTCGTCGCAAGAAAGTGACTAAACGTCTTAAGTTGATGGAAGCATTCTACACTTCAGGCAACAAGCCTGAGTGGATGATCTTAAAAGTACTGCCTGTGTTACCACCTGACTTACGTCCGTTGGTTCCGCTCGATGGCGGCCGCTTCGCGACTTCAGATCTTAACGACCTGTATCGCCGCGTGATCAACCGTAACAACCGTTTGAAGCGTCTGTTAGATTTAGCTGCGCCAGACATTATCGTACGCAACGAAAAGCGTATGTTACAAGAGTCTGTTGATGCGCTATTAGATAACGGTCGTCGTGGTCGTGCTATTACCGGTTCTAACAAGCGTCCTCTGAAATCTTTGGCTGATATGATCAAAGGTAAGCAAGGTCGTTTCCGTCAGAACTTGTTGGGTAAGCGCGTTGACTATTCTGGTCGTTCGGTAATTACCGTAGGTCCTACTCTACGTCTGCACCAATGTGGTCTTCCTAAGAAGATGGCACTGGAACTGTTCAAGCCATTCATCTATGGCAAGCTAGAAGGTCGTGGCTTAGCTACTACCATCAAAGCGGCTAAGAAGATGGTTGAGCGTGAAGTGGCGGAAGTTTGGGACGTTCTGGATGAAGTGATCCGCGAACATCCAGTGATGCTCAACCGTGCACCAACACTGCACAGACTGGGTATCCAAGCGTTCGAACCAGTACTGATTGAAGGTAAAGCAATCCAGTTACACCCACTCGTTTGTGCGGCATACAACGCCGACTTCGACGGTGACCAAATGGCGGTACACGTACCGTTAACACTGGAAGCGCAGCTTGAAGCCCGTGCCCTGATGATGTCTACCAACAACATCCTGTCACCAGCCAACGGCGAGCCTGTTATCACCCCGTCTCAAGACGTGGTATTGGGTCTGTACTACACCAGCCGTGAGCGTATTAACGGCCGTGGTGAAGGTATGGCATTTATGTCTGTTGCTGAAGTTGAAAAAGCTTACGCAACTGGCGCTGCTGAACTGCATGCCCGCGTTAAAGTTCGTATCACTGAAACCATTATTGGTGATGATGGTGAGCGCACTGAACAACGCCGTATCGTTGATACGACTGTGGGTCGTGCTCTGCTGTCACTTATTCTGCCAGCAGGTTTGTCATTTGATCTGGTTAACCAGAACATGGGCAAAAAGCAGATCTCTAAACTGTTGAACACCTGTTATCGTCAACTGGGTCTGAAAGATACTGTTATCTTCGCTGACCAATTGATGTATACCGGTTTCCGTTTTGCAACCATCTCTGGTGCCTCTGTCGGTATCGATGACATGGTTATTCCAGACGAGAAATACACCTTAGTTGCTGATGCAGAAGCGGAAGTTCTTGAAATTCAAGAGCAGTTCCAATCTGGTCTAGTCACAGCCGGTGAGCGTTACAACAAAGTTATCGATATCTGGGCAAGTGCCAACGAAAAAGTTTCTAAAGCTATGATGGAAAACCTGTCAACTGAGACAGTGATTAACCGTGATGGTGTTGAAGAGAAACAAGCCTCGTTTAACAGCATCTATATGATGGCTGACTCAGGCGCTCGTGGTAGTGCCGCACAGATCCGTCAGTTGGCGGGTATGCGTGGTCTGATGGCTAAGCCAGACGGCTCAATCATCGAAACGCCAATTACCGCTAACTTCCGTGAAGGTCTAAACGTACTCCAGTACTTTATTTCTACTCACGGTGCGCGTAAAGGTCTAGCAGATACGGCATTGAAGACAGCGAACTCGGGTTACCTGACTCGTCGTCTTGTAGACGTTGCACAAGATTTAGTGGTTATCGAAGACGATTGTGGTACTCACGAAGGTCTAACCATGAAACCGCTGATTGAAGGTGGTGATGTGGTTGAGCCGTTACGTGAACGCGTACTGGGTCGTGTGGTTGCGATTGATGTGTTCTATCCAGGCACTGAAGACGTATTAGCACCACGTAACACGCTACTCGACGAAGCATGGTGTGACAAGTTAGAAGAGCATTCAATCGACGAAGTGATTGTACGTTCTGTTATTTCTTGTGATACCGATTTCGGTGTGTGTGCAGCTTGTTACGGTCGTGACTTGGCTCGTGGTCATATTATTAACCACGGTGAAGCCATCGGTGTTGTGGCAGCACAATCTATCGGTGAACCAGGTACACAGTTAACGATGCGTACGTTCCACATCGGTGGTGCGGCATCTAGAGCGTCTGCAGAAAACAATGTCCAAGTGAAAAACTCGGGTTCATTGAAACTGCATAATGCTAAGCATGTTACTAACAGTGACGGCAAACTGGTTATCGTTTCTCGTTCTTCTGAACTGGCTGTTATTGACGAGCTGGGTCGTGAGAAAGAGCGTTATAAAGTGCCATACGGTACTGTGCTCGAGAAACTAGAAGAAGCGGCTGTTGAAGCGGGCGATGTTATCGCTAACTGGGATCCACATACTCACCCAATCATTTCTGAAGTGGCGGGTAGTATCAAGTTCGTAGACATGATTGACGGTGTCACTATGACACGTCAAACAGACGAACTAACGGGTCTGTCATCAATCGTGATCCTTGACGTTGGTCAGCGTGGTACTGCGGGTAAAGAAATGCGCCCAATGATCCGTCTGCTTGGCGCTAATGGTGCTGACTTGATGATCCCAGGTACTGAAGTACCAGCACAATACTTCTTACCAGGTAGTGCGATCGTTAACTTAGAAGATAACGCGCAAATCAACGTGGGTGACGCATTAGCTCGTATTCCTCAGGAATCGTCTAAAACTCGCGACATCACCGGTGGTCTGCCACGCGTTGCTGACTTGTTCGAAGCGCGTAAGCCAAAAGAGCCTGCTATTCTGGCGGAAATCTCTGGTACCATCTCGTTTGGTAAAGAGACCAAAGGTAAGCGTCGTTTGGTGATTACACCTGCTGATGGCGGCGATCATTATGAAGAGATGATCCCTAAGTGGCGTAACTTAAACGTGTTCGAAGGTGAAAAAGTCGAACGTGGTGAAGTTATCGCTGACGGTCCAGAAGCGGCACACGACATTCTGCGTCTTCGTGGTATCCACAACGTAGCAAACTATATTGTGAACGAAGTACAGGACGTTTACCGTCTGCAAGGCGTGAAGATCAACGATAAGCATATCGAAGTGATCATCCGTCAGATGCTGCGTAAGTGTCTTATCACTTCTGCCGGTGACACTGACTTCCTCGAAGGGGAACAAGCTGAAGTGTCACGCGTGAAGATCGCTAACCGCGAACTGATCGCCCAAGGTAAAGTGCCTGCGACCTTTGAACGTGAACTACTGGGTATTACTAAAGCATCTCTGGCAACAGAATCCTTTATCTCAGCAGCATCGTTCCAAGAAACTACGCGCGTACTGACCGAAGCCGCCGTCGGTGGTAAGAGCGATCAATTACGTGGTCTGAAAGAAAACGTTATCGTTGGCCGACTGATCCCAGCCGGTACTGGTTACGCTTATCACAAGACTCGTAATGAAGCGCGTGCGAAGAAAAACGAACCTGTAGTAGTGAACAAGATCACTGCAAGTGAAGCCGAACAGAACTTGGCCGATCTCTTAAACTTGGCTGGTAGCCAAGATTAAGTAATAAGTTTGTTATAAAAAGGCGCCTATGGCGCCTTTTTTCTTGTAATATGCCGCAAAAGTTGGCTATTTCTTGACAGTCAGGCATTACCTTTCTAAAATTCCGCGTCCCACCATTGTGGGATATAGATTTTTCACACCTTATCGTTGAGTTTGATTCAACTGACTCGGAGCTATACATGGCAACTGTAAACCAGTTGGTACGTAAGCCACGCGCGCCAAAAGTCGACAAGACTAACGTGCCTGCGTTGAATGCGTGCCCGCAAAAACGTGGTGTTTGTACACGTGTGTACACTACTACCCCTAAAAAACCTAACTCTGCACTACGTAAAGTAGCTCGTGTGCGTCTAACTAACGGTTTCGAAGTTACTTCGTACATCGGCGGTGAAGGCCACAACCTGCAGGAACATAGCGTGATCTTAATCCGTGGTGGTCGTGTTAAAGACTTACCAGGTGTGCGTTATCACACTATTCGTGGCGCATTAGACTGTGCAGGCGTGACTTCACGTCGCCAAAGCCGTTCTAAATACGGTGCTAAGCGTCCTAAGTCTTAACTTATCCGTTAAGTAAGGCCAAGCTAGTTTTATTTTGAGAATTCCAGTTTTGGAAATCCCTGAAGCATACGGAGAATTGTTATGCCAAGACGTCGCGTTGTAGGACAACGTAAAATCCTACCAGATCCAAAGTTTCACAGTGAGTTGCTGGCTAAGTTCATCAACGTCATTATGCAAGACGGCAAAAAGTCGACTGCAGAAAAAATTATTTACAAGGCACTAGATGTTGTCGCTGAAAAGAAAAGCGAAAACCATTTAGTTATCCTTGAAGCAGCCCTGGACAACGTTCGCCCATCAGTCGAAGTTAAATCTCGTCGCGTTGGTGGTTCTACGTACCAGGTACCATGTGAAGTTCGTCCTGTGCGTCGTAACGCACTGGCGATGCGCTGGTTAGTTGAAGCTGCTCGTAAGCGTGGTGAAAAATCTATGGCTTTACGTCTGGCAGGTGAAATGCTGGATGCGTCTGAAAACAAAGGTACTGCTGTTAAGAAGCGTGAAGACGTGCATCGCATGGCTGAAGCTAACAAAGCCTTTGCTCATTACCGTTGGTAATATGATGGTGTGGGCTTAGGCCCACACCATAGTTGTTGATATTGCCAAGACTTAGGTCTTGGTGGAGAGGGTATAATCGTGGCTCGTACAACCCCAATTGAGCGTTATCGTAATATCGGTATTTGTGCTCATGTTGACGCAGGTAAAACCACCACAACAGAACGTGTTCTGTTCTATACCGGTTTGTCTCATAAAATCGGTGAGGTGCATGACGGCGCCGCTACCACAGACTGGATGGTTCAAGAGCAAGAGCGTGGTATCACTATCACCTCGGCTGCGGTAACCACATTCTGGCGTGGTATGGATGCTCAATTCACTGAACACCGCATCAATATCATCGATACCCCTGGTCACGTTGACTTTACTATTGAAGTTGAACGGTCTCTGCGCGTCCTCGACGGTGCTGTTGTCGTTTTCTGTGGTTCATCTGGTGTTGAACCTCAGTCAGAAACAGTGTGGCGTCAAGCTGATAAATACCGCGTTCCACGTTTGGTATTTATCAACAAGATGGACCGTGCAGGTGCAGACTTTGAACGTGTAGTGAAGCAAATTAGAACTCGTCTTGGAGCCACTTGTGTGCCTATTCAATTGAATATTGGTGCAGAAGAAAACTTCAAAGGCGTGATCGACTTAATCAAGATGAAAGCAATTAACTGGAATGAATCAGACCAGGGTATGACTTTCACTTATGAGGAGATCCCTGCAGAGTTAGCAGCTAAAGCGGCTGAAATGCATGAGTATCTGGTTGAAGTAGCAGCCGAATCTTCGGATGAACTGATGGATAAGTACCTTGAAGAAGGTGCGCTATCAGAAGACGAAATTAAAAAGGCGCTACGTCAGCGTACTATAAATAATGAAATCGTTTTAGCGACTTGTGGTTCTGCATTTAAGAACAAAGGCGTTCAAGCGGTACTTGATGCGGTTATTGAATTCTTGCCAGCGCCAATTGATGTGCCTCCAATTAAGGGCATCGATGAGAATGACCAAGAAGTAGAACGCCCATCAGATGACAATGCGCCTTTTGCTGCATTGGCATTTAAGATTGCTACAGATCCATTCGTAGGAACTTTGACCTTTATTCGCGTGTACTCAGGCGTACTCGAATCAGGTTCGGGCGTTTACAACTCTGTCAAACAGAAGCGTGAACGCGTAGGTCGCATGGTGCAAATGCACGCAAACGATCGCACTGAACTGAAAGAAGTCCGTGCTGGTGATATCGCAGCGGCGATTGGTCTAAAAGAAGTGACTACGGGTGATACGCTTTGTGATAACGATCATAGAGTGATCTTGGAACGTATGGAGTTCCCAGAGCCAGTAATTACCATTGCCGTTGAGCCTAAGTCAAAAGCCGATCAGGACAAAATGGGTATCGCGTTGCAAAAACTTGCAGCGGAAGATCCATCATTCCGAGTTGAAACTGACGAAGAATCATCACAAACTCTGATTTCGGGTATGGGTGAGTTACACTTAGACATCATCGTAGACCGTATGCGTCGCGAATTCGGTGTTGAATGTAACGTAGGTAAGCCACAAGTGGCCTACCGCGAAACTATCCGAGCATCAGTAGAAGCTGAAGGTAAATTTGTACGCCAATCAGGTGGTCGTGGACAATTCGGTCACGTTTGGTTAAAACTAGAGCCTAATGAAGAAGGCGCTGGTTACGAATTTGTCAATGCAGTTGTGGGAGGTGTGATTCCTCGTGAATTCATTCCTGCGGTTGATAAAGGTATCCAAGAACAGATGAAGAATGGCGTTCTCGCTGGCTTCCCTGTGTTGGACGTGAAGGTCACTCTGTTCGATGGTTCATATCATGATGTGGACTCGAACGAGATGGCGTTCAAAATTGCAGGTTCTATGGGCTTCAAAAAGGGTGCGCTTGAAGCGAATCCGGCGTTGCTCGAACCTTGCATGAAAGTAGAAGTAACTACCCCTGAAAATTATATGGGTGACGTCGTTGGTGATTTGAACCGTCGTCGTGGCTTAATTGAAGGGATGGATGATGGCTTCGGTGGCATCAAGATAGTCCATGCTGTAGTGCCTCTTTCTGAAATGTTTGGTTATGCAACTGATTTGCGCTCTGCTACACAGGGTCGCGCTTCATACTCTATGGAGTTCTTGAAGTACTCTGATGCACCGCAAAACATTGCAAAAGCGATTATTGAATCTCGTAGCTAATATCCAGTTACGACATAAATGTTATTATGGTCCAGCACTGACTGGACTATTCTGAAAAGAAAGGAATATATCGTGGCAAAAGCTAAATTTGAACGTATTAAGCCTCACGTAAACGTGGGCACCATTGGTCACGTTGACCATGGTAAAACCACACTGACTGCAGCTATCTCTCACGTATTGGCTAAGACCTACGGTGGCGAAGCTAAAGACTTCTCTCAAATCGATAACGCTCCAGAAGAGCGTGAGCGCGGTATTACGATCAATACCTCTCACATCGAATATGACACGCCTTCACGTCACTACGCACACGTAGACTGCCCAGGCCACGCTGACTATGTTAAAAACATGATCACTGGTGCTGCACAGATGGACGGCGCGATTCTAGTAGTTGCTTCTACAGACGGTCCAATGCCACAGACTCGTGAGCACATCCTGCTTTCTCGTCAGGTTGGCGTACCTTTCATCATCGTGTTCATGAACAAATGTGACATGGTAGATGACGAAGAGTTACTGGAATTGGTTGAAATGGAAGTGCGTGAACTTCTGTCAGAATACGATTTCCCAGGTGATGATTTACCAGTAATCCAAGGTTCAGCTCTGAAGGCCCTAGAAGGTCAACCAGAGTGGGAAGCTAAGATC
>NZ_JAKKRH010000068.1:0-17252 GCF_025654465.1 Shewanella sp. SM101 | reverse complement strand
TGATGGTTCAATGCCTGTTGTGGCTAGTTGGTTTACACGCACAGCAACAGGGCTGGGATAAGCATTTTCAGGCCAATACCATTGGGCATCGAACGGTACTCTCAACGATTCGCTTGGGATTGGAGGTACTCAGGCGGCCTGATTATCAAATCACGGAGAAAGAATTGCTGGCGGCCTGGGTATTATTCGCCAATCAGTTGCTCAAATATGGCTATGCTATGGCTGATTTATGAGGGGATCCTTCAGTGCTCAGTTTGGTGGCGGGAGTTTGGGGGTGTGCGATATCTAATTCCAATACATGATGCAGCATCTTTTTTGCCACGGTTACTGCGCCATTTATATCGGTATCGGCTAGCAACACTACAAATTCTTCACCTCCATAGCGGGCGACCGTGTCAGCCTGTCGCCCGTTATGCTTTAGGGCACTGGCCACTTTACGTAAAGCATCATCTCCTGCTAAGTGGCCAAACGTATCGTTATATTTCTTAAAGTAGTCGATATCAATCATCAATACTGCAAGAGGACTCAGTTTACGTCTATGTTGGGCAAGTTGGATTGATAAAACGTTATCAAAATAGCGGCGGTTATAAATACCGGTTAACCCATCCAGATAAGCGAGAGAACGCAGTAAGTCAGCTTGTCTTTTCAGGGCTAAGTGAGCCTTTACCCGGTTACGTAATGTATTTGTATTAAATGGCTTTTGAATAAAATCGACGCCACCTGCATCCCAGCAGGCATCTTCATCCGTTTCATGCTGCAAGCCTGTGACGAATATGACCGGGATATCTGCCAGTTGTTTATCGGCTTTTAATTGCCTGCATGTTTCTAATCCATCCTGCTCAGGCATTACTACATCTAACAAAATGAGATCAGGCCGACTGTCGTGGCAAACTTTTATTGCCTGTTTGCCGCTTGTGGCCATCAGAATATTGTACTCGTTGCCTAAAACCTGAAAGACAATCTGAATATTAATAGGTTGATCATCGACAACTAAAATGGTTGCAGGGAATTGGCTGATAGCTACATTTGGTATAGTGTCAGCTGACATATAAACTACTCTTTGAATTGACTTAACATTTTATCAACTATCACGACTGCTTGCTCAAAAGTCAAGTTGACTAGAGCCTCTTCAAGCTCTTTATTTAGTTCAGGTGTTTGAGCCTGCAGTGACGGTGCCAATTGCTGATAAAGTGGCAACGCTGCCATGTTGGCAAGATTGAGATGTTGCTTTAGCGTCATTAACTGAGCTGCCTGTTCCGTCCGGCTAACAGGGGCTTGTGCGGTAGCTATTTGCTGTTCCACTTGTAATAATTTCACCAAGTCTGTAGCGGTGTTAAGAGTTAACTTCAGTATATCCAGAACGTTGTTATCTACCTGATAACCGTCATCACTGTGCTCACGCAGCTCATCTTCCAAGCGGGCAGTAAGCTTTGCCAGATTGCTAAAGCCAAGTGTGCCTGCAGCACCTTTTAAACTATGAAACAACAATCGTGCATTACGACGGGTAAGTGTTTTATCCTCTAGTTGTTGTAATGCTTGCCTAAGGTCCTGCTCAAATTGCTTTAATACATTGACATAAATCGTCAGGGAATAACCAAGGCGCTGAACAGCAGCTTCGAGTTCAATATGATGCTGCTGGCAGAACGCTAACGCTGCCTGATCAAAATTCAGGTTTGATTTATTAACTTGTTTGACGTGAGGTGCTTTTTCTGCTTTATGATGGCTGAGAATTTTGGTCGTCAACTCGTTAAGATCAAAAGGTTTTGCGATGTGGTCTTGCATACCTGCTGCCAGGCAAGCGGCTATATCATCAGACATGGCGTGCGCTGTAATAGCAATAATCGGCAGCAACTGATGTCTAGGTAGCTTTCTAATCTCACGAGTGGTTTGATAGCCATCCATTCCCGGCATTTGTATGTCCATCAGTACCATATCAAAGTGCTCTGCCGTACTTTCCAGCATCTCTAACGCTTCCTCACCGCTGCTAGCAATTTTGATGGTCGCCCCTAGTTGCTGCAGTAACTCACTGGCAACCAGCTGGTTCGTCAAATTATCTTCTACCAGCAGTAAGGATATTCCCTGCAATGGCAGCTCGTGCGGGAGGGGGGAGGTCGGGAGCGACAGGTCGAGATCGCCAAAAACAACACTCTTTACTGCCTGTAACATCATATTTTTTGTAACAGGTTTAATTAAAAATCCATCCAGATAGCGCTCATAATCGTTATTTTGCTCATCGAGCAGTTCTTTTCCATGAGCGGTAATCATTACAATCAGTGAAACCACGCTACTATGCAATTCCCGTAGCTCGCGAGCGAAGGTTAGGCCATCTTTACCCGGCATACGCCAGTCTACGAAAACGACATCATAGCGAGTACTATCGCGGTGGGCTTGCTTGACTAATAGTGACGCCTCTTGCGCATCGGACGCAATCTTTGCCTGCCATCCCAACGAGACCGCAATACCTTGTAAAATTATTCGCGCACTGTCGTTGTCATCGACAATCAACACGCTCAACTTTTCATTACTACGAGTAAACGTTTGAGAGTTTTGGATCGCCCTCTTCTCCGCATTGCGTACGACGACGTTAAAGCTAAAGGTACTTCCACAACCAAATTCACTCTCTACGCCGATTTCACCACCCATCAAATTCACCAAGCGCTTACTGATGGCTAAACCTAAACCTGTCCCGCCATAGCGACGACTTATTGAAGAATCTGCTTGTTGAAAACCGGAAAAAAGAGCGTTCTGTTGCTCCAGCGTGATACCGATCCCAGTATCTTTAATACTGAAAGACAAGTTAATCTCGCCCTCTGGCAGTGATTGAGACCTAATTGAGATGAGTATTTCACCCTTATCAGTAAATTTTATGGCATTGCCGACCAGATTTATCAGGACTTGTTTAATACGGAAACTATCACCTAACAAATGCTCAGGCACATCCGCTGTGACATCGTATAGCACTTCCAATCCTTTTTGCTCTGCACTAGATGAAAAAACAAGGCCGATATCCTGCAGCAAATCCGTCAAACTAAATGGATGCGGGTCTAGCTCCAACTTACCGGCTTCAATTTTTGAGAAATCCAGAATATCATTTAACAAGGTAAGCAAAGACTTAGCTGCACTATAGGCTTTTTCTATATAGTCGGCCTGGCGTTGATCCAGCGTGCTGTTGGCTACCAATTGTAATAATCCCAGAACTCCATTCATCGGCGTGCGGATCTCGTGGCTCATATTTGCCAAAAACTCAGATTTTGCTTTATTAGCAGACTCAGCTTGTTCTTTTGCTTGTGCCAGTTCCGCTTCGTATTTAAGTTGTTTAGTTAAATCAAACGCGATACCAAGAAAGCCTGCTAGCTGACCTTGCTCATCTTTTAGTGCACTGAGATTTAGTTTTACTTGCACCTGTTCACCGGTTTTTGTCAGGTAGGTCCAGCGCACATTATCCGTTTGCCCCAGACGCGCTTTCGCTACAAGGGTTTCAAAACCGACCGCGATGTTGCTACCGAGCTCAGTGGTCAGCTTAGCGGCATGGTGCTCCACTTCTGCGGGCAGATGAAAAATAGACGGGGTTTGTTGGAAAAGGACCTCCTCTGCGCGATAGCCTAAGAGTTTTTCTGCTGCTGGATTAAAGGCCGTAATAATGCCTTCTTCATCGGTAGCGATAATGGCGTAGCCCGCGCTGCTAAGAATACTGCGCTGCAAGATATTAACACGTGAAATCTCCGCCGTTCGCAGTGCGACCTGCTGTTCAAGCTCAGCATTCGCTTTTAGTAAAGTTTGCTCTGCAATACTTGCCAGCTCCTGCTTATGACGGATTAACTGACTTCTGCGCATTAACATAAGTTGCAGTAGATACACGCCAAAGGCCAGGATGGTACTGACTGCCATTACTTCAAAAAATAAGCTGGTGCCAGAGCGCAGTTGCAGTTCATTAATAAAGCGATTGGTTGGCGTAAGCGACAGCTGCCATTGGCGGCCAAATACAGAGAGATTTAATTTATGTTGTAGAGCAGCGTCGTAAGTGTCTTTCACTTCTTGGCTGAAGAACTCGATTGGCGTTTGTTCGGTAATGTCACTGATTTGCAGAAAGACATCGTTTTCCAGACCAGCAACTGAATTAAGGACGTCGTTAATCAGGATTGGGGCGTAACTCCAGCCAAATAAATGTTCAAGCCGTTGCCGACTATCTTGTGGCACGGTTGTTGTTTTATATACCGGCATTAACATTAAAAAACCCTGTTGAGCTCGCTCATTTGCTTGTACTAAGGTAATGGGCGCTGTTAACCTCACATCGTTATTGAACGCCGCATCTAATGCTGCCTTGCGGCGCATTGCTTCGGAACCAATATCAACCCCCACGGCCTCTCGGTTGTTTTGCTCAGGTTCAATATAGGTGATCACAAAAAGGCTATCTTGGTGTGGCGTAAGCTGCCTGATTTGGAAGTTGTAGCTTGGTCGCTCGGCAGCCATCCGGTCTAGAAATGCCGCAGTTTGGTTTGGTTCAACTTTGATGATTAAACCAAAACCATGAGCCCCTGGAAACTCCCTTTTATAGTCTCGCACTTGCGTATAGACCTGCATATCGTTGTAATCAAAATGCTCAGGGGATAGCGACATTACTGCACCACGGGTGCCGCGCAAACCATATTGATACAGCGTGACCTTTTCCTGAACCCCTTCTGCAATTAGATTTAACCTGACAGTAACCGCATCACTAATTCGCTTTGCTTGGGTTTGTTGTTGCTGATCTACCATGGATGTTGCCACAAAGTAGCCAATAACTAATAACCCTAACGGTAGCCATAATGACATTAACCAACTGCGTAATGAAAATTTGGGAACAGAGATAAGTGACTTCATTTAATGCTCAGGAGGCTCCGATTGATATAAAAAGGGTAGGGCCGATAATTTAGATGGAAAACCAAAATCAAATTCAGAAACAATCCAGCAACTGATTTGCCTGTAGGACTCGCTCATTATGAAACAGTCGCACCAGCGCGCCGTGTTTTTAAAACAAGTTGAGCCAACCAGTAAATTAGAAACTTATTAAAAATATCAATCTAAGCTCAAAAAGCAAAACTTTCAAGTTGCATTGAGCTTATGTCGATATGAATAGTCATATTTAATCTACAGAGCAAGGACAAATTAGCGCCCCCTAACATTGTCAATCCAACTTAATTGCGTGATCTACGGAAATCAATAGAAGCAGATCGCTTTGAAGATGATTGTTGTAGTAAAAAGTTAGCTTGCCTTACTGAGAAGCACGATCCGAGTGACAATCAACTCGACGAATGGATGCTGGACACTGTGGTTGAGACACATGCCATTTTGCGGTTAAAAGTCCGTCCAACTTCAGGCGTTAATGTCCGCTCTATCAAGCAAAGCATACTTTCGCATGAGTACTATGATGCGGAGAGAAATTTCTGCTTTTCGCTCTTAGCTGACGATCAATTAACTGTATGACTGCTGAAGCTGGTGGTTACATGAAAGTGCAACGGGTTGTAAGCCGCGATTGATCGTGGTGATAAATTTGGGTGATGTTTTGCAGCTTTGCTAATTTGCTAATTTTGGTGTAGTAGTTCACTCAAGTAGCTATTTCGCTTATGTGAGTTACTGTGGGCATCTGTAATACCCCTTAGTTCATCCGAGCTACCAACTATATGGATCTCAACCTCGGCTCTGGTAATCGCGGTATACAGCCACGCTCTATCAACGATTTTGCCTTTCTGTAGTGCAATAATGATTCTAGGAAACTGCGATCCTTGAGCTTTATGTAGGGTTATTGCATAACCCAACTCCATGCAATCGAGCACGGATTGTGTGACCTCAACTTTATCCCCCGTATCCAGCGTTACTACACCATAACTTTCACCTGATGAGTCAATGCTGGTAAGCGTACCAAGAGAGCCGTTTTGAATGCCTTTATCATAGTGGTTTTGCGTAAATAGAATCGCATCATTCAATCTGAGGTTTTGAAAGAATCTCTCACCGTGCATTTCAAACTCAAGCCTTCTACCGCTTGGGTTAACAGCCTCTTGGGTCAGTTTATTAATTTCAGCAACGAGTGCCTTGGTCGGTGCCATGACGCGACTATTTTCAGGTGATTGCTGATACAACTCACAACAGGCTTGAGCAATGTCGCTCTTTGCCGTTTCGTGGAAGTGAATAGCCCCCGTACTTAGTTTTTCAGGCACGATACCTTGATTAATGAGCTTGGAGTATTCAGGAATACCCGTTGAGCCTTTCTGACGCTTAACGATATCTAGCATAGTATTAGCAATGGCTTTTGATAGAACGATATCAGCCAAAACCTTGCCGCACCCTATAGGTGGTAACTGGTCAGGGTCGCCAGTAAAGATAATACGAACCGATGGGTGAATATGGTTGACCAGGCGATACATGGTTGGCAAGTCAATCATACTGGCTTCATCTATTACCAGTAAATGCTTTGGCTGGTCTGAACTTGGCTCAATAGGTTCTCTACGTAATAACTTAGCGATAGTTGAGGTGATAAAGCCAATTGACTCATGCAAGCGCATAGCAGCTCGGCCACTCAGTGCTACTGCATGTATTTCAAATCCCATTTGATGGTAGGCTCGAAGTGCGGTTCTAAGGACTGTGGTTTTACCTGTGCCAGCTCCGCCCGTAATACAGCTCACGGCGTTATCCAAACACGTTGTCACTGCTTCAATCTGTTTCTTGGTTAGCTCGTATGGTAATTCATCAACCGAAGAGCAATATGCAGAATTTGCAACTTCGTCATAAAGGTTGTTTTGATTAGCTAGTGCTTTAAGTCGTTTGGCAACGACATTTTCCATCAACAACTGGGCGGTTGGATGATAAGAGCCAGTGTCAGGGTTTAGGATGTATTGCGCTTTGTTGTGACCTGCTTTAAACGCTTCCGTCACCAGTTCCTTATCTTTGAGCAATTTGGTTAGGTATGGGCGTAAACACGCTTGAGTTGTATAGGTGTGGCCTTTCTCAATCTCTTTTCGAATCGCGGTTTCAAGTGCGGCACTTAGTCTGCGGTGATCACAAACTGTGATCTTAAACTGGTCAAAATTAACCAGTTTATCGACATCCGTAAACGACATTCCAAACCCAATAAGGACATACGGATTTTGTTTAATAGCCTCAATGGACTCTTCTCCATGATGCTTCAATAAGCGCTGCTGAATACTTGCTGGTATCTTGTGTTCGGTCATCCAGTTGCAGTAGGCCAGATTCTTATATTTGGCGTAACCCTCAAATAACGCATTGATAGAATCTTCACTCAGGACACTTCTAAGGCGCTCTCTTGATTCATGAGTGTCTTTTCTAACCGTTGGGTGAAAATCCTTTCCTAACAGTTCCCAAAGTGCTCTAGCTTTACTTTCACCGATACCTTTGAAATCACTTTCTCTGGCAATAAAGCGAATAAGCTGTTCACCCGTTTCTGGCAGGCTGCATTCGATGTGCTCTGGTGATTCATAGGTATGCTGCTGCATCACGAAATCACCTGTTTCTACTTCCTCTACCAAACGAGTTCCCTTCACTGACCAGTGCTGGCCGAGGGCTGGTTGAACGGGGATGGCATCTGGATCAGCTTTGATGGTGACGTAATACTTGCCGCTATTGGTTTTGTGTGAGTTTTTTTTCAGTGGCACGCCACTGAATATCACCATTTTGGTAGAGCTGTACGGAATGCTCGTGACACGCATTTGGTCTTGATGGAGTGTAAATTTCATCGTGGCATAAACCCCATTTCTGACAAGGTTTCATTCAGTTCGCCAAACCGCTCCAGTTTACCTTCCAGCTCTTTAACTTTGGCTTTTAGCTCAATGTTTTCAGCTTCTAAGGTCGATACTCGTTTTGAGTCGAGCAGCTTGCGATTAGCCGTGTTGTCGTATTGCTTTGGTTTGTCGGTATTGTTCCTTGCAGATTCGGTCAGTGGCGGGAGTATACCTTTATCACGCAGTTTGTCTTCTAATGCCTTGAGCGCTTTTCTAAGCGTAGGATTTTGGTTAAGGGCAGACTTACCGCAACCAACCCCTTTTGCTACTTCGATGCGGTTGAGCTTGCCTTTAAAGGCGATTTGCTTAAAGTCATCATCAGTTTGAGTGGCTTGCCATACTTCAAATGCTTCGAGGTTTTGCTGCGCTCTTTGCTGACCGTTCGCCATTAATCATCTACCTCACCTAACAACTTGCGTAGACCTGTCGCAAAGCCTCTAGGGAATATTTCTGTGTTGTATTCCATGTCTTTTACTTGGCCTGCTTGTGTGGTTTGCCAGTTATGTTTTTCCATACATTCGTCAGAGATAGCGTAGGCTAAGGCGTTCTTCTCAGATTCGGTCAAGATGCCAGATAGTGAAGGCAAGACTTCAACACTCGGCTCTGCGCTTGCATCAAACTGACGTACAGGACGCTTATCAATGGTAATATTCGCGTGCTGTTTTAGCAGATTAACCTCTTTGCGATAACGGTTGCGCTCGGCAATAATCTGACCAAACAAAGCCCGTACCGCAGGGTCTGGAATACGCTCAAGTAGCTTGTTATCCTGTGGAACAGACTTAGAGCGTGAGGTTGGCGATAACGGCTTTTTGGTGGTTGTTTTGCACTTTGCTGCCCATGCTTCAATCAAGGTGCGGTAGTGCTTGTTTTTGGTTGCTCGTAACGCTTCGTAACCTGGGCCACCCTCTGCTGCTGATACTCGCCCCATTTGTGCAATGGAGAAATCACGCTGCCCCGATCCTGCATAGGCTTTCAGGATGTCGTTAAGCTTATCTAGGTTTTTTTGGGTTCTTGGCACTTTGTCGTCTTTTAAGTCAGCCAAGATGATATCAATATTAATGTCCATTAACCCTCCAATAGCGCAGGTTGGGTGAGATTTTCTAAGCGTAAGGCTTTATCCGACAGTGCATTCATGCCAGCGTTAAATAGCTTGTGATTAGACAGGTATTCACCCGCTTCGATGTAATTAGCCACTTTACGGTAGCCTTCCATTTTATCGTCAGGGTCGGCTATCTTTGCCATTTGGCGTAGCATGGCATTACCAGCGATTAGCTGCTGTTTTTCATCCATTTCCATAAAGATAGGCTCAAAGCCTTTCTTCATCAGAGCACGACTAAGTTGGCGGGAGCGCTTTTCAATAGCAGGCGTCTTACGCAATTCATCCTGCAAGTCAGGGAAGAATTCGGCATCGTCACATAGAAGGGATAAGTGCAGTAACTCAGACTCTGTTTCAACGAATTTCAAGGCATGGCTAATATCTTGTTCATTCCCTACTGCAATCAATTTATCTTTGGTGTCGTCATCGTTTCGGGCTTCCTCGACGTGAATGATTTTGCTGATTAGCTCGAAGCACGCTATCCAGTCTTTGGTGTATTCATCGGCTTCTACTTGTTGCTTTTCATAGCGGCGCTGTAGAACCTGCATGTCATTATGTTTGGTAAAAGGCGCACCTTGCTCTTCACAGAAGAACTGCTCGTCTTTGAGTGCTTCTAGCTCACCCTCGATTTCAACCGATAGGTTAGCCGCTTGGTGCGCCTTGTAACTAAGTTGATTAAACTGAGCGTTAAGCGCTGGCAGGTATCGCGCCTCAGTAATAAACCAACGGCAACGAATGCAGTTTTCAGGGCCATGCGGTACGCTGCCATAGATGCGATTAACGGCAGCACTTGCATCTCTAATCAACTCACCACCGTTCCAGCACCCGCCCAGCGTACTGACTTCATCGGATTTTACGGTGTTGCCTCCGACCAAACATAAGCCAGCTGAACGCTCCTCCCAGCCGATGGGATTACGGTTAACTAATGCCGCCTGAATGCTATCTTCTTTGTGATAGACCATTTTGCATTGAATTTGCGCTAGTGAGGCATCTTTGAGGAAGTTGCGCACTGATTGCTTGGCTTTACCCTCAAGCTCCCCCTCGGCTTCACTCATTTTTTCCGCCATCACGGACGGGGTAATTTTGTTGTAGTAGATGGTCATTAGGATACGTGAGTGCCCTGCCAGTAGTTTGGATATGACCGGTAGTGGCAATTGGGTATCCATCGTGTAGGCAGTTATCAGCGATACACGCAAGCTGTGCAGGGGGAAATTTGTGGCAACCTTAGCGTTTTCTGGAGTGTCTTCTGGGTAATCCACAACCAGTTTAAGTCGCTCTCCATTATCAAGCGTATTACCTTGCTCAGCGAGCTGGTTTTCCAATTCCAGTAACAATTGATACCAGAAAGGTGCTATATTCGCAGCCCCACAAATTGGTTTGTATTTATCTTCTCCTTTCGCTGACGCATCCCGAAACAGAAAGGCGATTTCACCCATGCTTTCTAACTGGGTTTGTGACTTATGTTTGCCAATATGTTTAGTTAACAGCGTGGTGCAGTCTGTCGGTTTCACTATAGGGTTGTATTTTTCCTGCCAGTTACGCAGTTTTTCCAGCCAATATAATACTTCCTCATTCTGCCAAGGGATGATGTAGCCCCGCTCAAGTTCGTCTTTATTTTGGTCAGCGGTTTTGTTGGTGTTGATATATAAACCTGTGGAATACTGGCCTGTCATGGTGTCATGGATACGGCGAATGATGCCTTTACCAAAAGGGCGTTTTTCGCTACCGAGCGCAAAGTCATGCTTGTCATTGAGCTTCCAACGACCGCTTTCATAACGCCACGTATCCGCTTCACCACTGTCTAACATACGCACTTGATAGGTGCGCAGTGGCAGATGCAGCTTCATAAATATAACCATCGCTTTGACAGGTGACCAGATTTGGTGGAGGGTGATTCTTTTATTATCTCTAGTCACCTCTTTGGTACGCCACACACAATCGGGGTCAGATTTGTCAATCAAGTCAGGCTCAACTTCAAACCAATCGCCACCTGATTTCCTTTGCCCTGCCTGCTCTTGTGCCCATGTCCAATGCTTGAAATGTCGGTAGTGATAGCTAGGCAGTAACGACTCGCCTTGTGGTAGGTTTTGCTCAATCACCGTCAGTTCCGCTTTATCTGGCAATGGACACAGAATTTGGCGCAGGTCTTGGATGTAACGATACGGAAGTGGGTTACGCACGGTTTCAGTGTGTGATTGTTGCCTCTTAATTTTGCTCAGCGGATTGCGAACCAGTGGCATTAAGTTGCCGCTATCATCTTCTTCAGATAGATGATGCTCAATGACGTAATTAATGAAGTCACCGAGGTGGTTGATAGATTTTGATACTTTGACGGGGTCGTTAATAGTTTTTCTCACAGTAGCTTCTAGCTCTTAAGTGGAGCAGATATGGCCATTGTAGCCCTTGAAAAACAGACCAATATCAGTTGCATAGGGAGCGCACTCCAACAGGTAGGACTCAAAAAAACGGCTCAACGCGGAAAGCTTGTGGTCAACCCCCACATGCTGTGTCGCCATCCACTCAGCGGCTAATTCCTGCCATTGCTCCCACTCAGGGCCAAGGGTGGTGAGCATCCATTTAAACGTTAAGTCCGATGTACGCCTGTCATGTTTCTTGACTTTTTTTGCCATTATTTACCTCGTAATTTCGGATGCTTGCCTGTGAAATAGCCTTGCGGGTCAATATCGTCAAAACCGTGCTCGACCAACTCTTTCCAATCTAGCGATTTTACTTTGGACTCAGGATTTGCCAGTTGTAGCGTGGCCTTGTTGAGTTCATCGGAAATTTCCTGCTGCCCTTTACCTGTGTAGGGAACTTGAGACTCCAGTGATTTATGGTGCATACATCGTCGTATCACCAACGGGTTAAGTCCTGAACGCTCTAAGCGTCTGCCATAACTATGACGATGACCGTGCGGGTCGAACCCTTCCGATTTGTTTGGCTCTAAGCCAATGCGCCTTAATCCCGCCGCATAGCTTTGGTGAAACGCATTCAAAGTGTATGGGTTTCCAAGGGCGCTGTGATGGAATGAAATGAACGCATAGGTGTGATGGCAGTCAATACTGGCTCGATATTTTTGGTATCTCTTCCACAGTGACATAAAAACCTTGCCATAATCCGTTGGAAACCACTGAACTTGTATGTAGTTATCTCGATGGTCTACAACTCTTGTTTTCCAGCCAACGTATGCCGTGCCTTTCATTCGTTTGCGTGGTATACGAGCGTATTTTTCTTGTAAATAGGCTTCTCTGGTTTTTGTCCCTGAGCGACTACGCCAACCTTCGGGTGCTTTACCATCGACTTCGTTGTAAATTCGAACTATCGCTTTTTCAGGGTCATACGGATCTTCAAGTACATCAGTCACCCACAGCATAATAGCTTCGCTTTCACGCAAACCGCCACCGTGCATCAAGAGCAGCATAAGCTTATCTCTCAACGCAACTCGTGGATCTTTTGCTCCGCCAATACCATCTTTATAGAATGATTCCCAATGCTTATCTGGGAATGCTAAAGCATCGTCTTCGGCTTTCGTCAATGGAGTACGTCCTTTCATTGTGCGAGCTTTACGGATGGTTTTGTTAACGGTTTTATCTTCAATATGTCCAAGGAAGTCATTTTGGTTTTTTCGATACCAAGCAGCGTAATTAAGGCGTTGCTCATGAGGTGTGGCATCTCGCAAAGGGTTCATTGGCTCTGCGCCATGCTTGTTAGCCAGCCAATCAGTAAATGCCGTTAATCGATGAATATGTTTATTGACGTTATCAGTTGAGCTTGGCACCCAGTACAAGCCAGAGGGATCTAAACCATCTTCACCGATGGTGCCTGTGTAAAGACGCTTAGCAAAGGTTTGGAATAGCATTTTAGGATCTTCAAATAATCCTTTGTTGGCTTCCATGTAATCCAAGAGCAAAGAAGTGGCTTGTATAAAACCATTCATTAAAGCATTACTAGCACCATCAGCTTCCATCTTTAGCAAGTAATCGGTAACTGAACCAACTTCACCTTGTTCGGTGATCAAGATGGGGAGCTGACTTTTAATGCCAGTATTATCTTCTACGATAGTTGCTTTGACTTTAACCGATGACAAGGTTCATTCCTTTATACACGTTAAACATACAATACACTATAATTCTAAAGAGTTTATTGTCAAATAAAAAGGCAGATTTCTCTGCCTTAATACACAATATACATAGTTCAAGGTACTATATATAACTATTTGGCGCTTTATTCAAAGGTTAGGCAAAGTTATTAATCACTCAAGCAAAAACTACGTGGGCAATTTACGCAGGTAGTGATAGCGTCGTTAAACCTAACATAGTTTGCATTACGCCAACCACTTGGCAACTGTAACCAAATTCGTTGTCATACCATACATAAAGAATGGCACGCTTGCCTTCTGCAATAGTCGCTTGTGAATCAACCACACCCGCGTAGCGAGAACCGACTAAATCGCTCGATACAATCTCAGTAGAGTCTGTGTAGTCAATTTGATTTTGCAGTGGTGATTGTAGCGCCGTATCTTTCAGATACTCGTTCAGCTCATCTTTACTGGTTTCAGCATTCAGGTTCATGCTGATGATCGCCATAGAGACGTTAGGCGTCGGCACACGAATCGCGTTACCTGTTAACTTACCGGCTAATGCAGGCAAAGCTTTAGCAACCGCTTTTGCTGCCCCCGTTTCAGTGATCACCATGTTTAATGGTGCACTACGGCCACGACGGTCAGCGGTATGATAGTTATCAATCAGGTTTTGATCGTTGGTATAAGAATGAATCGTTTCAACGTGACCATTCTCGATACCATATTTATCATTCACAGCTTTCAGTACTGGCGTAATAGCATTGGTGGTACAACTCGCCGCAGAAACAATAATGTCTTCTGGGGTAATATCGCCTTCGTTCACACCGTAAACAATGTTCTTAATCGCGCCTTTTGCAGGAGCCGTCAGTAATACTTTGCTGGCACCTGGGCTCTTAAGGTGTAAACCAAGACCCGCTTCATCTTTCCAAATACCCGTGTTATCAACAATCAATGCATCATTGATGTCGTATTTAGTGTAATCCACTTCGTCGGGTGAATTAGCATAGATCACTTGGATATAAGTGCCATTGGCTATGATGGCGTTGTTCTCTTCGTCAACTTCAACAGAACCATTGAAAGGACCATGGACTGAGTCACGACGCAGTAAACTCGCGCGTTTTTCTAAATCGCCTTTCTTACCGCCACGTAAAACGATAGCGCGTAACCTTAACTTATTGCTGCGACCTGTGCGTTCAATCAGCAAGCGTGCCAATAAGCGACCGATACGGCCAAAACCATAAAGCACGACGTCACGCGGCGCGACATCATCGGCATGGTCGATAGCATCGGCCAATTCTTTTGCCATATAGCTTTCAATTTCGCTGACATCAGTATGGTCGCGCCAGTAATTGACAGCGAGTTTACCAATATCCACTTTACATTGTTTAACTGCGAGTTTGCTCAAAGCTTGAACGAAGGGGAAACTCTCGCGTAAACGTAATTTTTCACCGACATGACGACGAACTAAACGGTGCGCTTTAATGATTTCAATCGTAGAAGCATTGAGTAACGGCTTGCCGTAGACCACGACTTCAACGCCTTGGTTACGGTACAACTTGCCTAACAAAGGCTGCATCGCCTCTGCCATTTCAAAACGTTCTTGCCAACTTTGTAGGTGTTTATCAGCGCTCATTTACAGATCCTTTATCTCACTTTTCAATAAAATGTACTGAAAGGTTTGAGTAACATGACGAAAAGACCAATAATCTAATGCGGGTTTTAGGGAAAACCCTGTTTTGGTCGGCGCCATTGTAATGAAAGTCGCGCTTTGTTGCCAGTAAGATATTTTCTGTAAATCTGTAATTTTATTAGAAAAATTATCGTTTGGAGAGTGTTTTGAGACAAAATCTAGTAATAATTACATCATTTACCTTAGGGATGAGCTTTTTCGGTCTTTTCGGTTGTGATAATGACCGAAATATCTCAGCAATTTGTAAAAATAATCCTGAAATTTGTGCCGATTTGCATAAGGATAGCTGGTGTTTGACTGAAAAGACCAAACTTATCCAAAACCGCTACAAGTTAAAAGACAACGAAAACCTCACAGGTAAGCAGCTCTACTCACAATTAACCTACCTTGAGGATTACAGCCGTTGCATTGAACTCGCCTCTGGCGTTCAGCATATCATCCACACCAATCGCACAGCTGATAGAGCCAGAGCCTTTAGACTAAGCACTCAAAATTTAAGTTTACTACAAGATCAAACCCGTGAACGGCAAGACCCTTTTATGTCCTATTACCAATGGACTCGCTTTGGCGATACCGCAGCGTTAAATAGATTATTAGAACAGGAAAACGCCGGCGAAGTGACTGATCCCTTTCTACTTGCCCAAGTCGCAACCTATTACAGCAATCGAAATGCCATCAAAGCGCAACAACTCTATCTTAAAGTCTTTGCGGAGATCCAATACGATGATTTCGACGTTAACTGGTTACTTGGGCTCGCATCTGCCTATCGCCAGCAACAGGTTTTAGATAAATCCTATATGCTGACGAAAGCAAATTTACTACTTACGCAGCAGAAGTATTCTGAAGAAAAAATGCTAGCCTTGCTCGATGGCAATAAAACGCTGGCGACTGAACTCGATTTAAAAGCCCAAGCCCTAATTGATGTGTTAAAAAAGGGCACTTATTCTATGAGTCCAGTAAGACAATGGCTTGATCCTCAAGCGGTTGCCCAAGCGCCAACTGAAACCGAGGCTGTGCTGCCTGCGCCAGTCGAAAAAACAGACTAAGCAATCGATGGCAAAATGTTTGCCATCTTGTAATTTTTTACCCAATAAACGCGTAAAAAATGGCGATTTCGCGACCGATGTAAAAAAAATACCTAATTTGTTAATCAAGACAGCGGTAAAATGCCGATTTAACTTGACGATAGCTGTCAGTTTGGTAATTTTACTACCAGTTGAATTTTATAATCACCAGAGGGATATGAGATGACTATCCGTGTAGCAATAAATGGCTATGGCCGTATCGGTAGAAACGTATTACGCGCCTTGTACGAAAGCGAAAAAGCTTACCCAATCAAGATTGTCGCTATTAATGATTTAGGCGATGCTTCAATCAACGCTCACCTGACAAAATACGATTCTGTTCATGGTCGTTTCAATGCCAAGGTTGACCATGATGCCGAAGCTATTTATGTGAATGGCGATAAGATCCTCACTTTCCAAGAACGTGATCCTGCAAAACTGCCATGGGCAGAGCTACAGGTTGACGTGGTTTTCGAATGTACCGGTATCTTCACTTCTAAAGAAACCGTTCAACCACATTTAACCGCTGGCGCGAAGAAAGTGATTATTTCTGCTCCAGGCAAAAACGTCGATGCCACAGTTGTTTACGGTGTGAACAACAACGTGCTGACGTCAGACATGACAGTGATTTCAAATGCTTCTTGTACAACAAACTGTTTAGCCCCTTTTGCTAAGCCGTTAAATGACGAGATTGGTATCGAATCAGGCCTGATGACCACCATTCACGCTTATACCAACGATCAACGTTTATCTGACGTGTACCACACAGATTTACGTCGTGCCCGTGCTGCGGCACTGTCAATGATCCCAACTAAAACTGGCGCAGCTGCAGCTGTAGGTTTGGTTGTACCTGAATTACAAGGTAAGTTCGACGGTTTAGCGGTTCGTGTACCTACAGTTAACGTATCACTCGTGGATTTATCTTTCATCGCTGCCCGTGACACGACAGTTGAAGAAGTGAATGCCATTATCGAACGCGCTGCCAGCGTTGCGCCATTGAGCGAAGTGTTAGCGGTAAACAAAGAGCCATTGGTGTCTATCGACTTTAACCACAATGCGTTTTCTTCAAACTTTGACGCAACTCAAACCCGTGTAAACGGTCGTTTAGTGAAAGTGATGTCTTGGTATGATAACGAGTGGGGATTCAGTAACCGTATGTTAGATAACGCGGTTGCACTGATGAACGCAAAGTAATCTAGTCACTAGATTCCGCGTTACTCAATTAAGCCTCGCATTTGCGGGGCTTTTTATTACCTTAGTTTTAATAAAAACAACAGACATAAAAATCCCCACGCTATGGCCTGTCTCTTGATCACATCTTTTGCTCAAGAGACAAGGCTAGCTGGTAACCTTCAAGGATGGTTTGCAGTTTAAACCATCCTTGCCATAACCTTTCCCAGCCTACAATTCCGCTTCGTTTGCTGTCATTCCAGCCCGCGAGTTTTCCTAATCTTAGATAAGCCCAATGCACACTGGGGACTTGTTCGGGCGGTTGGCTTTTTTCCGTCTTTAGCCATAACAACTTCCAGGCCAATGGGCTTAACAGGCT
>NZ_JAKKRH010000067.1:0-17803 GCF_025654465.1 Shewanella sp. SM101 | reverse complement strand
AGTCGCCGAGGTAACTGCTGGGATAATGCGCCAATGGAGCGATTTTTCAGGAGTTTAAAAACGGAATGGGTGCCAACGCAAGGCTATAAGAGTTTTGTTGAAGCTAAACAAGATGTGACTGATTATATTATTGGCTATTACAACCAAGTCAGGCCACATCATTATAATGCAGGATTAAGCCCAAATGAATCAGAGCGAAGATTTTGGGAAGATTCTAAAGCCGTGGCCAAATTTAGTTGACCACTACAGATCATTTTTGATTCCCTTAATGATTCATACTCATATCTTCATGTTTCTCAAGGAGAAATCCAAAGGTTTAGTGGGAAGCCCAGTGAGTTGAGTAATGAAATTAAACAGATGCTTGGAATTCACGATACTAGCTTTGACTCTGTAACCGTTAACGCAATATCAGACAATATTGGGAAATACATAGCATTTGTTCAGTATTGGGAGATGACCGATCCGAATGGCAATAGAGTTCATACCCCTCAGTTTCAGCAGGCGATCGTAGAAAAAAATAGCAAATTGTTGACAACCATTACTAGTCCTCAAAATAAGCAGCTATTTGAAAAATACCAAGAAAACATAAGATCGGTGAATGAAAGGAAAGCCTTAATTATTGAGTTAAGGCAAGCCGAAGCTTCAACTCAAAGGGCTTTAGGAGAAGTTCATGATAGCTTAGATTTAATTAATCAAAAGGAACTGGTAGTAAACAAAGTTCCATCTCTTATCTCGCAACCCACACTGGATGCTATCTCTCTGAATATTAAGTCATTTGAATTTCAAATTGCAGAGCACCAGACAAATAATGCGCAAATCATTGCAAACTTTAATGCTCAAGGCATCAATCAAGATATTTCATCTCTGCTCGATAAGATCACTGAGTACCAATCAGCTAAAGATGAAGCAAATGCGAAAATAGAAGAGATACAGCACAGAACAAACCAGTATCATCAGTGTGTTCAGAATAGAGCAAGTTTGGTTTCAACATACCGAGATTATCTACAGCGACAGAAGACAAATATTGATGAAAAGTTTTCAACTCTTAAAATGAAAAAAGAAGGCTGGAATGATGAGCAGCATAAATTAGTATTATCAATGCTTTTGGATATAAAGATCAAAGGAAGCATTATCTTTGACATGGATAAGTTTTACGCTGGATTACTGAATTGTCTCAATGGTGGAAAATTCCGCTCAACTCAAAATCAACCCACTTCTCAGCGCCTTGAAAAGATGTTCGCAGTGGCCGATATAGATGCATTTTTCGAGCTAGTATCGGGAAATAAGATGATTACCTGTGAAGGAGAGATGGATGACCAAGGCCACCCCTTAAAAATCTCAATCGAAGAGCTATTTTGGAAGTCCGAGTATTTTAATCAAGGTGGGAGGTTTAACTTGATTAACTATTTGTTTTCCGAAGATAAAATAAAGAACTACCTCTATGTGAATGCTGATTTCGAATACAAAGGTAAAACGGTCAATAAATTGAGCGTTGGACAGAGAGGCACATTTTATGTCTGCCTGAAGTTGGCTACTGATCCGTTTGGAAGCCCTTTTGTCTTCGATCAACCCGAAGATGACTTAGATAATGATTTTATCATGAGTCAGCTTGTTCCTCTGTTCAATGAGATTAAGAAGTATCGACAGGTTATTATCGTTACTCATAATGCGAACCTAGTAGTCAATACCGATGCAGAGCAGATTATTGTCGCAAGCAATGAGGGCGAAGTAATAAGTTATGAAGCAGGCGCACTCGAAGATGGGAATGTTGCTAAAGGTGAAGGAATACGAGCGAGCGTGTGTAAAATTCTCGAAGGCGGAAGCGCTGCTTTTGAAAAGCGGGAGAGGAAGTACGGGCTACAGGCTTTAATTTGAGTTACTTTACTACGGTGTAGGAAGTGGGTGCGATTGTATATTGTCTTGATTGCTCAATTTTTAGGTTAGCGTGTTCTCACCCAGTTCTTAACTCGGTCTTGGACGCACACAAGATAAGTATTGATAGATATGAGGGTAATGGCTGTATTATCATTCTGTTACTGTTGTACTACTAGGACTTTGTAATGGCTAAACCAAGGATATTCGTAAGCTCTACTTATTTTGATTTAAAGCAGGTACGTTCAGATTTGGAGCGTTTCATTAATGAGCAGGGCTATGATGCTGTTTTAAACGAGAAAGGGCATATCTCATATGGTAGCCAAGAGAAACTAGAAGAATATTGCTACAAAGAGATAGTCCAATGTGACATTCTTGTTTCTATTATCGGTGGTCGGTATGGATCGCAATCTCACGAAAGTGAGCATTCAGTATCAAACAAAGAATTAAAAAAAGCCTTAGATGAAGGTAAACAAGTTTATATCTTCATCGACAGCGCTGTTGCTACGGAATACCGAACTTATCAGGTTAATAAAGACAACAAAGACATGAACTATGCCTCTGTTGATAATGTTAAAGTTTATGAGTTCTTAGAAGAAGTTTATGACCTGCCAAAGAATAATACAATTCACAGCTTCAATAGTGCTCAGGACATTACAGCGTTCTTAAAAGAGCAATGGGCTGGTCTGTTTCAACGCTTACTAAATGATGAATCGAAAAAGAAAGAGGTTAACCTCATTAACAAGTTAGCCTCCACATCTGAAACTTTAAACTCTTTAGTGGAGTACTTGGTAGAAGAGAAGAACAATGGTGAGAGTGCCATTTCAAGCATACTGATGAATAACCACCCTATATTCAATGAGATACAGCAAAAGGGGAGAGTAGGGTTTAGAGTGTTCTTTGAAACGTCTGGTGAACTTGCTGATTTACTCAAAGGATTAAAGTTTAAACCTTCACCACCACACCAAGAGTTCTTTTACAAAGAAGGCTATGTGTCATGGACGTTCCCTGACAATCTAATTGAATGTTTAAGAGTTTCTAAAAGAGTATTCGCGTATCCACCTAAAGGTGAAGATACTGACACTAGAAAGCTAAAATTAATCCCTATGACACCAACAGAGTGGAAAGAAGAATACATAATGGTTGACGAGATGTTTTAAAATTTAGCCCAACATAAATAGTAACTAAAACCAGTTTTCATCGCTGATTTATAAGCTTCAAATACGAAGTCATTAGCTGCTATACAGGCTTTTTATCCTCTGGAGAGCATAGCGGTATAGAGAGCGATATCTTGTCTAGGCAATGGAAACTGTAATCTTTGATAATCTGCGCCATCAATACCGAATACAGGACAACAAGCTAAGCGACTTTTCTATACTTGTAGTTATTCATAAGTTTCTAATTTAGCAAATCAACCGACTAATTTTTGTCCCAGTACTTGGTATTGCGGCAGGTGAAGGATGTTGTCGGGAAGTTCGGTCATGGTGTTGTATAGGCGTAGGTGTCAGTCAGATCCATCCGACTCGGCATTGGTGTTTGCTTTTTTACCCAACAAGCTGCTGGAAACGAAAAGTAAGGCACCGAGGACAATTGCAATATCAGCCAGGTTGAAGGCCGGCCAATGCCAGTCTCGCCAATAGAAATCAAAGGAATCCACAACATAGCCGCGAAAGACCCGGTCAATCAGGTTGCCCATGGCGCCACCGAGGATAAGACTGTAAGCGATGGCTTCTCCTTTATGACGATTTTCAAGGATCAGCTTGATCAGAAAAATCGAGACCACTACCGCGATTCCGATAAAAAAGTAGCGCTGCCAGCCTCCACCATTCGCAAAAAGACTGAATGCGGCACCGGTGTTCCATAGGTGCACCCAGTTAAAGAACGGGGTCACCGAAACATACTCGCCATAGGCCATTGATTGCTGCACCAGCCACTTTACAGCCTGATCAGACGCTGCCAGCAGGCCCGATATGGACAATAGGGCATACGGCGAGAGCTTTTTGCCAATAATGAGCATTATTTAACCCTTCAACGCCAAAATGCGTCTGGCACCGTTAAGTACAATGCCCCCCGCGATGGTGCCGATAATCAGATCCGGATAATTGGAACCGGTCCACGCGACCAGGGCGCCGGCGGTGATGACCCCCAGGTTGATCACCACGTCGTTGGCCGAGAATATCCAGCTTGCCTTCATGTGCGCCCCGCCTTCCCGATGTTTGGATATGAGCAGCAGACAACTGGTATTGGCAATCAATGCGACGAATGCGATAGCCATCATCACCAGCGATTCAGGCTCACTACCGAATACAAAGCGTCTCACCACCTCTACGAGCACGCCCACAGCCAAGATCAGTTGCAGTACACCAGCAAGATGCGCGGCACGTACCTGCATTTTCACGCTATGTCCAACCGCATAAAGGGCAAGCCCGTACACCGCCGCATCGGCAAAATTGTCCAGGGATTCTCCAATCAGGCCGGTGGACCGGGCGATCAGACCGGCAGTCATTTCCACCACGAACAGAAGTGCATTGATGCCGAGCAACCAGCGCAGGGTCCCGGATTCTTGCTTAGCAGAAGCTGCCGAAAACTCGGCGGCCTTGATGGTCTCCGGATTTGCAGCGACGGTTTCCTGAAGCGAGGCGCCTAGCCCCAAGGTCTTCAGTTTCGAGGTGACGGGCTCGACCTCGCCGTCATGCACGACCTTCAGCCGGCGGTTCGACAAGTCGAAGGACAGCGCCCGAATCTCCTCAAAGCCGTTCAGGGCTAGGCGAATCATTCGTTCTTCTGATGGACAGTCCATCTTCGGCACGGCATAAACACTGACCCATCTCCCTGGCGCCTCGGAGGAGGCCTGTATATCGGTATCCGCTGCGGACGTTGCATCACCGCCACAGGCGCCACCACAGGATTTGCTCATGATACGACTCCACTTGAACAATGTTGTGGTACCATTTTAAACTATAAAGCTACTATAAGGTCAATAGAGTAAAGAATCCGTTGGGGAGGAGGCTGATGCGCATTGGTCAGTTGGCGCAGTTGGTAGGGGTCGAAACACAGACGATCCGCTTCTATGAACAGCAGGGCTTGTTGCCACCGCCTGATCGGCAGGACAACGGTTACCGTGTCTATACCGAGAAGCATGGTGAGGGGCTGGCCTTCATCCGTCGCTGCAGAATCCTGGGCCTGTCACTGGCTGAGATTCACGAACTACAGAGCTATCAGGACGACCCTCATCAGCCTTGTACCGCCGTCAACGCCTTGCTCGATGATCACATCTCTCATGTGCGGTCGCAGATAACCGCTCTGCAAGCGCTTGAGAAACAACTCGTTTCACTGAGAGCGAGTTGCAACGATGACCGGGAAGTTGAGGCGTGTGGGGTTCTTGCTGGAATTAGCGAAGGAAACATGCACCAGCAGTAGGTGAAGCATCAACCAGATAATCCGATGAGATGCCGGTCTGTCTCACTCTCATGCAAAGGTAAGATCAACCATTTAATCCGCTTACCCTTTAATTTGAAAGGTTTAAAAAGATGAACAGTTACGAAGAGCAGCTTAAGACAGTGTTTCGCTCTGCTCAGATGCACCTCTATCTCACCTGCGCAGAATCAGGCCGATTTGTGCCAGTTCAGCGCCGCAATGAGATTTTGATTAAACGGTTAAAGCCATTTGTCGATGACAAGGCCTGCCGTGAAATTAAGAGTCATGTTAAGCGTGTCATCCTACTTGGGCGCCAAGGGCAGGACATGGAAGCCTGCATTAATCAAATGTTATCGGTTATCAACAGCTCCAGCGTCAAATACGACAGGATGATTGCGCTGGCTGAATGGTTGGTCACTGCGATTGATGCTATCAAAGAGCCAATCCAATTCAGCACCAGTGAACAACCTGTGACAGTGGATCACAATGCCTGCGAGATACGTTTTAACCGAGTGCAGATTGAGAATTGCTTCAATGAAGATGGCCAACAAATAGCTCCGATGATGATTAACTATCGCTACACTTCAGAGGACAATTTAATTGCACTTAAGAAGGTGTTTAACTCAGATTATCAATTGATTGAATGTGTGGTTTTAACAAACAACACTGCCAACTTTTTTATCATCGATAGCGCTCATTGGATGGATGCTCAATAGTGCTAAAATAGCTGAAAGGAACTCTCGGTATGATTCAATTATCCTCTCTCACCTTACATGATGTTGTACGCAACTTATCCGGCTTAGGCTTCTTTTGGGCGTTGTGGATGATATTCCCTTATCGACATAATCACGCAATACCTTTACTCCGGTCAGGCGCCGCTATCGCTTTTATGGCGGCTGGGTTGTATATGCTAAGTGATAAAGGGCTTGTTGAGTTTCACCCCCCTGCTTTTCTGGCGCTGGCCACATTACTGGTCACAACTAAAATGGATAATACCAATACATTTCCGGCGATGGTTATTCAGAACGTGTTTCTTGGTAGCACGTTAATTTCGTTATTTATTTATGGCATTGGAACCGTAGTTATCACCTGCACTTCGGCGGCGATTTTCTTGTATATCCTCAACAAAGCAATGCCGGAAGACATTCACAATTAATATAGCGCGTGATATCGTCCAAATGTGTAAATTTTTGGACATAACTCTATGAATCCTTTGTGCGTTTATATAATAGTTTGATAATTCTTAATAATGTTTGATCATTTATATAATAGTTTGATATTTTTTGGCTCTTTTGGTGAATGTGCGGATTAAGAGTTAGCACATTTTTGCCCCAAAACGAGTTAGATGAATGAATCTAGACAAGCATAGGCACCCATGATGGATTAAATTTTAGTAATGTTAAAGTGGCTATGCCCTGCAGTGGTTGAGATAACGTTTATGCTCAAAAAAACCTTTTTTCTTATCACAAAAGCCAAGCTGGCTGCCTGATCATATGACGGGGTAGACGTCCATATATGGCACGGTTAATTTAACTATGAGAAGGATTGGCGTTCAGATATCATTCGCGGCTTGAAATCACGTGGCTAGCATAACAAAGGAACAATCAATTGAGCGTAAAAGAAACCTTAGATGTTTGTCAGATAATCATCGAGACAGAGAGTTCTGGTGCTGCCATTCTCACTTCATACCTAGCACCAGTAGCGATTGTGTTATCAGCATTTATTGCTGCTTTAGTTGCAACTTCGAGTAGCAAAAGAACACACCTATTGGATAAAAAAAGAGATGTAATTCTTGAGATTACAAGTGAAATAGCCAACTTACGCATGTATGTAGTAGAGAAAGTGCTTATAAAATCACAAGAAGACAATGATGAATACACACTGCACGTCAGAAGGGAAATGCTTGAAATTACTAAAAAATTAGTTCTAGCAACGGATAAATTTTATGTAATAAGCTCAGACTCGAATAGTGCTCGATTAGAAAAGCTATATTTTCAGCTTATTGAAAAATTGCGCGAAGGAATAGAATATCACTACAACCCAAAAGAAAATATAATACCAATTGATTACCTATGTAGTTTCAATGATTTAAGGGCTGACGTAATAGAGGTGCTTAACAACGAATTGAATGACTCTAATAAGACTTTAAAGACTTTCAAAAGCGCAATTAAAGCTACAAATACCTCAGCCACTAAGATGTTAAAACCAGAAAGTAAGACAACAGATGTACAGCTGGATGATGAACTGCAGTCACATAAAACGTGACCGTTTTCAGGCGTAATGCTCTGCTAGGATCAAACCGACGGTTTAATCATTCCTGACTACGAGCGCACTATACAAATGTTGAACTAAGCCGCTACGCGGAGCCAAGTGCTGGTTCAACCGATAGTATTTACCTCATTGAGTCCGTTAGACTTTAAAAAATGTGATGGAACACCACAATGACAAAGGAATTTCAATGAAACACATACAAACCAAGCCATATTACCAGTTCAAAACAGCTCTGCAGCCCCTAGCCAGCATCAAAAAAAGCAAATTCCCATAGCATAAAGCGTACCAATTAACCTGGACTCGGCATCGGCCAAATCAAACAAGTGGCTTGTGCCATGCAAACAGCGCATCGCACAAATACTAAAACGTTAAATGGTCAGCGTACAAGCTATAACCACAATTGATAATTTAATAAACAAGGAAATCGAATTCTAATGAGAGACCCTAAGGTACTTACATCAGCAGCGCTATTTAGAGCCCTTTATGATAATAATAAAGACATATATGATGTAGTTTCTGAGTTTATCCGATCCACTGTGATCCTGAATTCAACATGGTCATTTAATGTTACGGAATGCACTGCTAATCTATATAAAGACTTTGGCTTTCAGCTCCCTGATGCAATAGTAAATACCTGTTTAAGAAGTCGGTTGGTAAAATCTGGTGAGCTCACGGTAAATCATGGTGTTTACTCCGTTACAAATAATTTTGAACATTCAAGCAGTATTCAAAGTGAGTATGAATCTACCAAGGGAGAGTACGACGAAATACTGAAGGAATTAGTTCGACATGTAAAAGGCCGATCTACTATTCTTGTAGATGAAAGTAAGTTAAGGTCAGCATTTAATGACTTTTTGCTGTATGAAAACTATACAAAAGAATATGCTGAATACATAAGCCACTTTCTTATTGCAAATCAGGACAATGTTCTCTTTAAAGAAAAGCTAAATCGGATCGAAGAGGGGTTGGTTCTGTATACTGGAATACGGTATACCTCTGATCTATCTACTCTTGGTAATTGGAGTGGCAATCTTACAATATTCCTTGATACAGAACATCTGTTTAGTGCTATTGGGTACAATGGTATTTTGCATAAAAGAGTATTTGATGACTTTTTCTCATTGGTAAAAGAGGTAAATCAGAAGAATGGTGGAAGAATACTTTTAAGATACTTTTCTGAAACTGAAAGAGATGTAATTGATTTTTTCTATGCTGCAGAAAAAATTCTCGAAAATAAAAATCAAGTTGATCCATCAAAAACTGCAATGCTATTTATTATTAATGGTGCTAATAGCAAGAGTGAAATTATATCTAGAAAAACTATATTTTTCGATAGCCTAAAAAAATGCAGGATACTCCTTGATGATAATAACAATTATTACAAAGAAGTGGACTATAACGTCGAAAGTCAAACTACTATAGATGCTTTAAAAGAAAGATTCAATCATCATACTGAAGCCAGTAAATATGCCGATATACTCAAAAGATTTACAAAGATAAATTGCTTGAGAAAAGGCGTTAGCAATACTGGAATAGATAAGGTTGCGGCAATTTTTATGACCGAAAATGGGCTGACACAAACAGTTGCGTTTTCAGATCTTGTGAGATCAAATGGCGGTATACCTTTTGCTACAAATATTGAGTTTATGACTGAGAGATTGTGGTTCAAGCTAAACAAAGGTTTCTCTGGTGATGTCAGTCTGCCAGTATCATTTGACATAGTAACAAAAGCGAAGATTGTATTCTCATCACAGCTTAATAATGCAGTTTCGGATAATTTTAGAAAGTTAAAAATCGAGCATAGGGAGGGGAGGTTAACCGACGAGCAAGCAGCGCTTCTTATAGCTGAGTTAAGAGGTAAACCTTCAAATCCGGATGATTTTACCGAAAATGATTTTGATGACTCTATTGATTTCATTGGATCAAAATTCATAGAAAAAACGCTTAGAGAAAAGTCTGTGCTTGAAGAGTCGTCACGGAGAGGTGAGGCGGCTGTTGAAAAATTGAGGCTGTATGAGCATGATAAAAAAATCGCTACAAACAAGCCTATTAAGGCTGTTGCACGGAGACAATATCGGCTAGCCCAATTATTACTTTATATATTATTGCCAATATTCCTAATTTTTAAGCTAATAGATTCTTATTTTCAGAATGATACTACGTTGTCGCTAGTATTTGGCTTGTGTAGTTTAGCTAGTCTCATTTATCCATTTGTAAAGTTAAAATGGATAAATAAAAGGCTTTGGAGGCTTTCAGCCTTGGTCTATAAACAATCACTTAAAAAGGCAAAGCACGCAGACACCAAAAAATTACATGAAAAACAGTAAATTTTTTGGCGCTGGTGTTTGTGGCGTTAACCCATAGAAATTTTAATCCGAAACTTACGAGTTAGAGCAAAGGGTCTATCACGCTTTTGTCCAAAAGTGAGTTTGAAAATGATCAAACTTAATTATGAGAAACTGAAATTCGTCCTCAGATAAATTATCAAACAATAGCGGTATTACCGTTCATGACACCCATAATTTTTATCAAACTTTATTATGGTCGTACAACTAGAGCGTTAGGGCCGGCCATTGCCCTGCTACATTTACGCTCTTATTCTGCTCTATTTTTTAGTGACACCGTAATCGTTCATCATTCGAGCCATTGCGCTTTCTTCTGCTAAAATATCCTTACCGTAGCGCAAGACCATAAGCGGCGTTGACCAGCGCCCCGCTTGTTGGACCTGTGGAAACGAATATCCCTGAGCAAGCAAATCTTGAGCCGCCCCTACTCGGGCAGAGTGACCAGACCACGCTCGATACCCTGCATCCATTAACTCGTGACCGGCTAACGTAAAAGCAGCACCAAATACGCGGTCAACGATGCGCGTATCCAACGGGGTTGGCCTGATCGTAATCTCGCTCTTACGACCGATAGGCTGAAAGAGGTAATCATCATGTTTGAGCAAAGCCGCTTTCGACATGTAACGATTGACAGCTTCCCAACACCCTCTTGAAATAATCACGATGTCAGCCTCACCTGTTCGATTCGTTTTCGTGTAAGACACTGACAACGAAAACCTACCCGTGGCCGTTCGCTTAATGTCCCTCACTTTGATACGCAATAACTCCGATTCACGCAGCATCGTTTCATAAGCCACGTTTAACATTGCAGCATTACGAAGATCTAACAGCTTATCGCTCTGGCCCCACTGAGCACTAATAGTTTGCAAGTCGGTGAGCCTAAACGGGGTGGCTTGTACGGCTTCTAAATCGCCCTGTTCAAGCTTAGTCAATTTAAGAGTATTAAGCGCCCCTTTCACTGTTTGACTATGGATAGGGGACGGTAAACCACACTCCGTATGAAGCATATTGATAGCCCAACAGTATTGCGTAAGCGTAGTGTAAGAATTGTCAGACTTTGACAGAAGAAATGCGGCCACAGAGCCCGGCGATGATGGCAAGGGGGTTAACTTCTCTGTAAGACACCAACTTTTATAAGTGTTCCACCGGCTATTAAACGCCGTCCAAGTATTCTTAGGCTTAGTTTTTAAACCTATATCGAAAAAGTGCTCAACTAGGCGTTGCGTGATCTGGGTGATCCGCTTTTTATGGGTGTCAGTCAGGTCAATATGCGGCAAGGCTAATAGCGCCCGTAGCTCATCAACAAGCCGTTGGTGATCATCCTTGAGCGAGTCAGCTATTGAAATAGGTTCAACAGGTGACACTACCGCTAGAGCTGATTCAATCGTTGCTGTCGTTGTTATCAATCTCACCGATAGTCTCCCGTTCTACACCGAATGATGGATGTTCGTCTTTATAGAAGCTCAACAGTTCATCTATAGCCGCATCGACTGAATTGGCACCAATTGCCTCTTTAAACTCGGTCAATCTATCATGCTGGTACTTACTAATAATCGGTCTCGTTGATTTCCTATCCCGCTCTATCTGCGATATACGCCTCCTAACTTGCTTCCAACCATGATCGGAAAAAATGGCATTTAGACACACATTGCAAGAGTGTAGGGCCTGCGGGTCAATTTTAGCTTGTGTTTTAGCCCCTGCGATTTCACGCATTAGCTGTCTATAATTAACGCTCAAGTCCGGTGAGTCATTTAGAAATGCGCGAGTGAACCAATCAGAGCGTTCGATGTGATTCACAGAGCCACAAACCAAGCGGTTAAGTAGTTCGCGAATCTGTTCATCGAATACTTCTTGGGCCGATAATAGGCGTAAAGTACGGCCTTTGGGTCGTGAATTAGCCGTTGCAGGGAGTGAATGATACGTCCAAGCAGGTGCTATTATTGCACCCAATGGCTGCGCTGAGTTGTTATTCATTTTGTAGTAGTGTCACCATACTAATATAAGTGCATTTAGTATAGTGACACACTTAATTAAGGTCAAATAAAACTATGTCGGGATATCCTATCTCGTCAACCCTTGATTATCTGGAACCAACATCGTAACAGAGAGGGGTTAACGAGGGAGTTTCTTTCGCCCCTACGCGGCCATCAATAAATTTTGTGAATCGAAACTCAACGCTAATGAGTGCTTAAAACTCTTAGCCACTTCCTCGCGTTCAGATGGCTTAATTTGCATTTCTGCCTCTGCCTCTGCTGCATTTCGTACCCAACCAAATAGCCGTCCAGCAACAACGTTCATTTTTAGTGCCAGCTTAGGATTCATTTTGATGTGTAAATTACCGTTTAAAAAAGCTCGAACAGTAAATAAAATCTCACTTGAACCGTCAGCCTTTAAATACCGGTAATCATGGGCCTTATTAGAAGCCCAATGATGCTCCCGCGTTCTAGGTGTAGAAAGAGTATTGAACCCAAGGTTAGAAGAAATAGTTAGAAAATCATCTAAAAAATACTCCGCGCTTTTTGATAATCTTGAACCGTAGTAAGAGTCAAAGCCGCCTTTGTTCTCTAGGACACAGCGGTAATCAAGTTTGAAGTGAGTAATCTCACCTTCTTCAATACCGCGGCGATATGACCATTTATCATATTTCCAAGTGCGCTCATTTGACACATAGTTAACGCAGTTCGCCGCTTGTGCTACCGACTGATAGAAATCTTTAAATTGCTCATCTTGCACTGCATCAGCATTTTTAATGGCCCATTCTGCGATTGCGTATGCGTTTTGCGCGGTAAAATCCACAGATACTTGTGCCTCAAGCAATTCCAATAATCTTTTCCTGCGATCAGATGTCATACGTGAAGTGATAGGCTCGAACTTGCCAAATAATTCCTTCCAAAACAGGCTTTTTTGAGCCTTTATTTTTAGCCGCAAACCTTCTAAAACTGCCTCTTTCGATATTTCAAGCTCACGCAGCAATCCTTGATCTATTAATGATAAGTTTTGATAGGTCTGGCACAGTGACGCCAACTTTGCGTCATAAATAGACTGCATCGCTTGAACCATATCCGCACCTGGGACAAGAGCGTTAATCTGCTCTTTTGTAGATTTTTTTTGCGACTCAGAATTGATGCCGTGTTTAGCCATGTAATCTGTCGCGGCCAAATCTAGGTCAAAGTTTTTATCAAACCATGCAACGAATGGATCAATATATTTTCTATCTCTGAGTGAGTGAGCCAGTTGCACACGAATAATATCGACAGGAACTGAATGGCGCGTTAAGCGGTCACAATCCGCGTCAAAGTTGAACGTACCTATGACCTCAAATTGAGCCATCCTTGTTTTAAGGGCGCTTGCAATGGCGTCACTATCAGACCATCGTTTCGGTAAAACTAGATAGCAATATGAAGCGTTTGCTTCCTCAATAATTCGTGTAGCCCACGCTTCAAATTCTGAGTAAATAGGATTGCAAAAGATCACATCCACAGGCTTATCTACCAGTGTTTGCATGTTGAAGTCGGTGCCAATGACAAAAATATTTTTATCTAAATTACGACAATGCACCAAACTTTTTTCGATACCGTAAAGTGAACTAAATGGTTTAACCATTTGATCATCATAACGACTGATAGGCAGAGGGACATTGAGCGCAGCCAATACCCGTCCATCACCACAGCCTATATCGAGCAACGAATTTACATTACCAGATTTAGCAATAGGAATGAGGTCTTGACGAATGACATTAAAAATATGTTCCGATGTTGGATACCATTCATGATCTTCGTCAGCCATTTTTAACTCGATAACACGCTTGGCCGTGGCAAAACGCTCAAGGTTGTTTATCTCTGCCAATCCAGTGTTCATAGTCATAATTTGCTCTCTAAATGCTGTGTAATTTCATTGGATCGACTATCTCATAAAATATAATTCTGGCAAATTTACGATATTAAAGAGGTGTCACCATACTAAATTATGACTATTTAGTGCGTAAACATACTAAAAACCACAGATAGACTCGCACGAAAGGTCAGAAAATGGGCGAATGTACTTATTGATATGGTGTCACCTTACTAATATTGATTCAGGGCAATGCCCCTGCGTGGTCTAAATAATCATTAGTAAGGTGACGCTATACTAATATGCTTTTAGTCTACTTCAATCATGTCCGATAAGTGTAATTATCGGACATGATTAATTAAAGTGCGAAAAATGGAGGGGCTACACCCGAAGCGGAAGATACCTTAGAGTTCTAGGGGTTCGTTCCTAATTCAAATTAAATAGCATTATGATTAAAACAGATCTATAGTGGACGCGCCAAATGTAAGATTTAAGCTATCGTTTTTCAGTCATTGGTATGAATATTGATTTTTTAAGACCGTTTTTTTGCTTTATCACCGGCTATCAAGCCCAAATCTTAACTAAAAGGTGTTTTTTTATGGCTCAATTCAGGATTTCATACGCTTACTACACGCTAGATGCGAAAGGAAAGAGGGGCGGCGGAACTTCGACTCAATCTACGGTCGAAGCGACTTCCGATGTAGCTGCCATGTCTATCATACAAAGTAGGCATATTGGTAAAGATATTGAGTGGAGAAAGATCGTAGAAATAAAGAAAAATGTAAAGGAAAGTTAGTCTATTTATTATTCCCTGTTGTGAATAAATAAAAAGAGCTGATTTTATCAGCTCTTTTTCGTTTTTATACGTGTTACTTAAATCGGCATTCAAAACTTAAATGTTAAGCACTGACATTTATTCTTTTTTAGATATCGCCTTTACCGTGAAACTACCAGCAGATTTTCGCGTATTCACTACTCCGCACGAGTTGCAGCTATAGCTTTCATTCTCCCACCCTAGGCCAAAGGGGTTGGTTTCAACGAGAATATACTTGTTGTTGCATTTATGGCATATTTCAATTTCACTTTTTTGATTCATATATATACCTATTTTTTAGATGTGAAATTTGAAATTACTATATTTTTTAAAAATATCAGGCTAGAGGTAAATTGTTAATTGGAGATAAATACTCCATGTAAAAATCGTTCAAATGTCACTAACTGACATTTATATTCGTGTATGACTGGATTTATAAACTAATAAAAATTAAATCACTAATTTAAATAATTTCATTCATCAACTTGTAGTTAAGCGTTAATCGAAACCATTGATATGGTGTCCGTAAATTCGCTTGATTTAGTCGCAAATGTAATTATAATAATTACACAAATTCATGAGCGGTTAATTTAAATGTGAAAAAAAATACACTAGATAATAATCAGATAATAGATAGGCTTCTAATACTCCATGAGCTAGATAGTGATACCAAACTTGCTGCACATTATGGTGTGGAACGTCAACAAATTAGGCAATTTAGAAACGCTACACGAGTGGGTTTGACGCAGAAAATTTTTACAGAATTACTAATTCCGCACAATGGAAGGGAACCCAAGTGAGTCAATGGAGCAGCTTTTTATATGATGGAGTTAGTTTTGATCTTTCGCATCTAAACTCAGTTAAATTTCAATATATTCGAGCCGCAACTGAACACAAACCAGAAAGACGAATCACTTTTTTTATGACGTTTTCAGACCACTGCTTTACAGAGCATTATGGTGAAAATGAAAGTTGGGTCTATCAAGATCCTCGCTCGAATGGTGAGCGTTATTTCTGTAAATTTAGATATGAACTGTCCAAGCATTTACCTGATTTAATTAAAAGTTTATTACAAACTAACGCCTATCTACTATTAACATTTAACAAGCATCGCGAGCAATTTTTCTATCTTGAAAATGAATATTATGGCGAGACTTACAGAGTGTTTTTTGAAATATCAGCGCCTAAGACTAACCATGCCGATCTACGGCTTGATGTGAAATCGGCTTATAGCGAGAACACTTGGGCTAGTCCAGTCGCGGGAAGTGAACGATATAGAATTTGGCGTGTAATTGATGCACGGCTAGATGGTATAACTCTGCCAACCAAAAGAAAGCGATAAAAAAAGCGACCTATTGGTCGCTTTTTCTATTTTAATGGAGGTGGAGGTCTTTGGTTATCGCGGCGCGGCCTGCGACCCGTTAAGGGTAGACGCTAACGTACTCTAATGAGTCCCACTAATCGCTAGTGACTCTAGTGTATGCAAATATGCTGGAGTAGTCAACTGCTCACCCGAATGCGAGATCTTAGCTCTTGGGGGGATACCTAGGGCCGTAATACTTACAACGATGAGGGTAACGTACTAAATCCATTTAAGCGAAGCCTGCACAGATTCAGGCACTGACATAGCAGTACAGTCTAGTAGAGTTTCAAGTGATATCGGCTTTAAAAATCTCTTGTCAGCCCATGAGTGTCCGCATTCAGATTCAGCCCACATTAATGCCTGGCTAAGTGAATGAAATTGACGCTTACCTGTGTATCCTAATCGACTATCAATCGTCACCCCTACAAAGCAACCTCTTAGTCTTGGGGGGATTTTTTCTATGAAGTTGACTAGCGGTGATTTAACTTTTGAACAACGCTTGCGTTCTACCATTGGTGCTAAAGGATTTTTAAAATTAAAACGTGACATTCTGCCCTCCTGATTATTGAGTTCAGGTTCTCACAAAACATAAATAGCGCAAATTTTGGATCTATTATCAATTTTAAAAGCATATACTAGACATTATTGACAGGTATGGTTTGAGGTGTAGACTAGACAAATATGACAGGTAAAGCGATTACTCTATTTCAAAAGTTAGCAAATGCTAAAGGTTGGAACTTCGAAGATATTGGAAAGCGATGGGGGCTTTCAGAGCGTCAAATGTCTCGTGTTGCCAAGGCTGCAAAGCAGCGAGATTTAGATGCGTTAAATGGGCTTCCAGATAAAATAAACCGGATGAATGATGACTAGGAATCAAGCATGTTAACTGAAAAAGATGAAGCTACATTGATTAATCAACCAAATGCGTTATTAGCCGATTATCATGCCAGAGTGATGATTCGTGATGCGTCAGACGCGATCTGCTCTTTCTATGAAGTTAATGCGAATAAAATCAATGGTGAAGTCGTTGTGGTTCGCTCTAAAGATGATGAATCTAAGGCTGCTAATGCAAGAAATACCTGCGATAAAGTGTTGTTTGTATTTAGTGATCAATATTGGTTAACAAGTTATTTTTCGGGCGTAAGCCAAAATATACCTTTATCTAAATCTCTTATTAAAAGAGCTTTGATGATGAACAAAGTGGCCTAGGTTTAATGGTTAGTTAACATTGCTAATTTGAGGGGGGGACCGTGGGATTATTTGATAGTGAAATCATTATTTTTGAAGGTAAAGAATACATTTTATCAAAAATTATGTTCAACAAAATTAATAAGTTAGCCGACTTGTTTTATCAGGACTTGGGTTACATTTCTCGTCATAAATTTAATTACTACGAATCACCACACCCGACTGAACGCGCAATGTTTAAGATGGCGTTAAGGGCGTTAGTGTTTACCAAGAAAATTAAACCTAGTGCTGATGCGAGCTAAGGGGCGTGATGAGTGCATTGCTCATCATAACCACTGAACTCGAAAGCAATAATCATGGAAAATTTAAAATGTTAGATGCTAATAGAATTGGAAATAATATTGTATGCCCTAATTGTGGTCATACATTTACGATTGTAAACCACGTTGTCCCTGCGGTGTTTTTCAAGATAGTTGTCACTCTTTGTTTAAATATTAAGCTGCATTTATTACGCCTTCTTCTGGTGCCTTATCTGGGTTGAGTGTTACAGCGCCAACCGCTTCACAATTTCTGATCTCTGTAGACCAACGCATCGGTTTTCTTTCCTTCGCCGCCTCAAGCACTTTCTTGCGCTTCGCTAAAATAGCGCCATCTTGCAGTGCATGACGTTGCCCTGGTGAGACAAAATTTAGCTGGCTGTGT
>NZ_JAKKRH010000066.1:0-17969 GCF_025654465.1 Shewanella sp. SM101 | reverse complement strand
AGATTTTGCCGATATGAAGGTTGACTCGGGCTTTAGGATTGCGTTTAACGTGGCGCCAGCGTATTGAAAGCTTATGCCAGTTGCGGATTTTAGTGGCTATCGATGACTTTGGTACTGGGCAAACAACCTTATCTTTGTTACAAACCATGCCATTGTATTACTTGAAAATCGATAAGACGTTACTCCAAGAATAGCTAATCCGAATTTGGCTAAAAAGAGCCAATTATCTAACAAGGTTTTGTCCAAAAGCGTGCTGGGTATCTCCTTCATACAGACAGGTTACACTAGTGCCAAAAAGGTGAGCCATGGTGATTAGCGAGACGACCGTCCGCCCCATGGATGGGGCGGTCGAGCATCCACGGACGGACTGGCTGCGAGTCGGAGAGTGAATGCCATGGCAAGCCTATATTAGTGGATACCAGCCAACGCTAAGATCCCAATAACTGACATTACAGTTTACCAATGAATTTTGTACAGAAGTGCGTTAGGTCTCAGTAGATACTTCATGACTCACCTGTCGCTTCATTGAAAAAAGCAAGTGTAAATCAGCATGATACGGTGTAATTTAAGAAAATAAAAAGCCCTGCTTATACAGTGATGTATAGCAGGGCTTTTTGATTGCGAGTTTGCATTCACTGAGCGGAAGGACAAGCTTTACTCAGGGTTTATGACCTATATCGAATAGGTCATAAATCCTTTTATCTCATTCACTTCTTTCTCTCACTCATCTCTTTACACTCATCTCTTTCACTAACATTAGCATCATGGGGATGCTAGTAGCCGATGGCTTCGCTACCTGAGTGGCGTGGATCAGACGCGCCAAAAATTCCTTGTTCGGTCACCATGATTGATTGTGTACTGCCCATAGCGGACTGTACTTTCACCTTGTGCCCTTTGGCTTCGAGCAGGGAAATGGTATCGCGATTAAAGCTGGACTCGACTCGCAATTCATCGGGTTGCCATTGATGGTGCACCCGCGCCGCATTACTGGCTTCGGCGATGTTTAATCCATGATCAATAACATTCATGATGATCTGCAGTGTGGTGGTGATAATGCGCGAACCACCTGGACTGCCAGTGACGAGGAAGGGTTTGCCATCCTTCATCACTATTGTTGGGCTCATGGAGCTCAGTGGGCGCTTATTGCCTTCGACCGCATTGGCATCACCGCCAACTAAACCGTAGCCGTTTGGCACGCCGGGTTTGGCCGAGAAATCATCCATCTCGTTATTGAGCAAAATGCCAGTACCCTTGACCACTAAACCTGAGCCGTAGCTGAAGTTTAAGGTGTAAGTGTTTGAAACTGCATTGCCCCATTTATCCACTACCGAGAAGTGAGTGGTTTGGTCGCTCTCATAGGGCGCGAGCTTGCCGGGCTTGATTTCAGCGCTCGGTGTTGCTTTATTCACCGCAATTTGGCTGGCGATTTTTTGGGCGTAGTCCTTACTGGTTAAGGCTCTGACGGGTACCTTATAAAAGTCGGGATCACCTAAGTATTCGCTGCGATCGCTATAGGCGTACTTCATGGTTTCTGCCATCAGATGAATCGTCTGCGCGGTATTGTGGCCGAGTTTGTCTATCGGGAATTGCTGCAATACGTTGAGCATTTCGATGATGTGCACGCCGCCCGATGATGGCGGTGGCATAGACACTACCTCGTAGCCACGATACTCGCCGCGCACGGGTTCACGTTCCACAACCTTATAATTTTTAAGGTCGTCTAAGGTCATAATGCCGCCAGCGTCTTTCACCGCATTGATGAGCTTAGTGGCGGTTTCTCCTTCGTAGAATCCTTTGGTGCCTTTTTCAGCGATAAGACTTAACGAATGGGCAAGCTCAGGTTGTTTAAGAATATCATCCACTTGATAGTCACTGCCGTCGGCTTTGTAGAAGATAGCTGCTGTTGTTGGCCATTGGGCCATGCGGCGTTTTAGGCCTGCAAGGGATTGGGCAAGATCTGGGGTGATGCTGATGCCTTCTTGCGCCATTTTAATCGCGGGTGCCGTAACTTGGGCGAGTGTCATAGTGCCATATTTTTCAAGGGCTAAGCTCATGCCCATCACAGTACCTGGCACTCCCACGGCAAGGCCGTGTTCGCGGCTCAGTTTTTCAACTGCGTCGCCATTTTCGTCGAGGAAAATGTTTTTCTTGGCTTTAGAAGGGGCCATTTCACGGTAATCGATAGCGATGGTTTTGTTTTCTTTGGCAATATGCACCAGCATAAAACCACCGCCGCCGATATTGCCTGCACGGGGTAAGGTGACTGCCAAACTGAAGGCGACAGCCACGGCGGCGTCAACCGCATTACCGCCTTGCTTTAGGATCTCAACGCCGGTGCGACTGGCGAGAGCTTCTTGGCTTGCGACCATGCCATGCTTAGCCCACACAGGTTGTGCGGTGGCCATCTGGCTGAAAATTGGCGATTCATCGGCAAGCAGACAGGGAGATGATAGTAAGGGAAGCGCCATCGCAATGGCGAGAATAAGAGGTCTAAAAGGTCTTGTTGGACGCATACTCAATCCTGAATTTATTTTAATTATGGCTATGCAATGTGCCGAGAATTAGGCTTAATTGCAACCTCGTATACTTGTTCACACCAGTAAAGGACGATAATTTACCCAATGAGACAGCTTATTTTGGCTTTTTCGAGCTCAATGTCGGATATTTCGGCCAGTGCGTGGAATGCCGCCATGGGTGAGGCGAATCCCTTTTGCCGCCATGAGTTTCTGTTGGCACTCGAGCAAAGCCGCTCCGCTTGCACTGCAACCGGTTGGACGCCTCGACATTTATGCGTGTTCGATGCGGGTGACACATTAAATGATGTCGCCAGCAAGGATAAAAGCTTGTCGCCTTTGGCTGAAGGAGGGTTTGTCAGTGTGCAAACGGCTAAGCATTTCAATCAGTTCCCACTTATTGCCGTCATGCCCTTGTACCAAAAATCCCATTCCTACGGTGAGTATGTGTTCGATTGGGCGTGGGCCGAAGCCTATGAGCGCCATGGGCTCGATTACTATCCCAAATGGGTGAATGCGATCCCTTTTACCCCAGTGCAAGGTCAACGGATGGGCATTCATCCCGAAGTAGAGCGCGCCGAGCAACTGCGCGTGGCGGCATTACTGCTGATGACATTGAATCGCCGACTAATATCAGCGCAGGATAATCTCGTATCTAAGGAAGCTATTCTTAATGAGCCAGAGCAGGGCAATACCCCGATTTCCTCATGGCACAGCCTGTTTGTTACCCCAACACAAACGCCGTTATTTGAAAGTTTGCCAAATTCGCTGTTAAAACGCTTAGGCACTCAGTTCCATTGGCATAATCGCAGTTATCGGGATTTTAATGATTTTCTGGCGGGCTTTAGTTCCCGTAAGCGTAAAAATATCTTGAAGGAGCGGGCGCAGTTACAGCCTTTTAATCTTAAGTTTCAGTTTGTCGAAGGGGAGCAGATCACCGCTTCGCAATGGCAGACTTTTATCCAATGTTATCAATTAACTTACCTTAAGCGCTCCGGTCATCGCGGCTATTTAACGCCAACCTTTTTTCAGCAGTTGGGGGCACAACTCGCTGCGCAAGTCCTACTCTTGGTGGTCGAAGATGCAAAGGGCGAGATGGTCGCTGGTGCCTTGTATTTAAAAGGTGAGAATACCCGAGGGCAGAAATGCTTATATGGTCGCTATTGGGGGACGACGGTTGAGCTTGACGGTTTACATTTTGAGGCCTGTTATTACCAAGGTATTCAATATTGTATTGAACATGAGTTTCAAGTGTTTGATGCGGGCGCACAGGGGGAACATAAGGTGCTGCGTGGCTTTGAACCCGTAGCAATGTATTCCTACCATAACATCGCCCATTTGGGATTTAAGGCGGCGATTGCCGACTTTGTTGAGCAAGAAACACTGCAAATGCAGCAATATATGGCGCAGATGCAGGATGTGTTGCCCTACAAAAAAGCGCCTTCATAAAGACCGAGTTAACGGGACTTTATTGGGCTCATTTTAAGCAGAACGGGTTACATTTAAGCGGTTAGTTCAAACCGTTAGCTCATGGCTAACCAAACTCCTACGCCTATCATTAGGCTGCCCGCAATGCGGTTTAACCAGCGAATATTATCACCACGGCTCAAGAAGATGCGCAGGCTTTTGCCACCACTGGCGTAGGCGAGCATAGAGGTAAATTCGGTCACCATGATAATGCTCAGTAAGGCGAGGAGCTGCGGCGCGACGTCGCGCTCGGCATTGATAAAAGGGGGCAATAGCGACACCATAAATGCCCAACCTTTAGGATTGGCAATGGCGGTAATAAAGCCTTGGGAGATCAAGGTAACATTGCTTGCTCTGGGGTTAGTGTCATCATCGTTTAATATGGCCATCTTGCCGCGCGCGCGCCACATCTGTACGCCGATAAAGCCTAAATAAATTCCGCCAACCCATTTGAAGATTTGAAAGATTTCGGGATAGTTGAGCATGATACTGGCAACGCCCATCACGGCGGCCGTGGCCACTAACGCCACCCCAACCAGTTCACCCAACATCATCCACAGGGTGCGGCGCACACCTATGCTCATACCCAGTGTCATGGCGAGTGTCATGCACATGCCCGGCGTGATAGAAACAAAGAAAAAAGTCGGGATAAACACAGCGAGTAAGGCAAAATCAGGCATGGTTTGGTCATTCTTGGGTGAAGATGAGAAGGTCGATAGTGTAATGAAAACGGAGGATTTAGCCAATCTGCTTATTTTGAACTTGCTCTCTTTAAATGTAATCGGTTGTGTTGGCTGGCGATATTTCACGCAAAAAGCATATTGTAGTTATTATTAACAATATGCTCACTAACCCCATTGTGATTAATTCTGCAGTTGTTCGGTTAACAGCGATTAACTTCATAGTTAACAAGATAAGACATTGACTGTAGGTTCTACATCAGTATCGATCAAGTAGACACTATCGGCGCCCACCATATAATAACTGTATAGGTCTTGGTAAATATGTTCGCCTAATTCACCATAATAAGGACGGCGTGCATTTTTTACCGACTTCCATATTGGCCAAGGTAAAGAAAAATAATCGGCATTGGATTGATTCGTGATATTTAAATCTGAATCAATAGGGAATGGCGTATTGCTTTTATCATCATGTTGAATATCACTAAAGTTATCACTTATGTTATCTAAGAAGGTTTGATAACTTGACTCATCAATTACTTGTATTCCTGAAATCGTAGGGAAATACAATTCCATCGTGAATGCATCGTTATCAAGTTCCTGCCACAGTATGGTTAAAGATAAATGGTCTAATCTGCAACTCAGGTTCGGGTGTGGCTTTAGGTTTCTGTTCAAGGGAAACCAAGGTTGATAAGCCGCTTTAATCATAGCGAATCCTCGTTATATTATTATGTTACGAACATATCTTAGTCGTTTGGCTGTTACTTTTTTTGCATTATTTTTGCTGAAAGTACCATAACCTAAAAATAACTGAGAAGCATGTTGAGATTATCCAATATTTTTTGAAACTCATATCAACCAAATGCGCCTTATCAATCATAATTTGATTGATATGCTAACCCACATTCTCAAATCAATGGTTAATGACTGTTCTAGGACAGTTCAAAAATGGGTTCAGCACATTATGAAATCGCCTTATTTCTCCTCTTTTAAAAAGACTCTCTTGGTGACTGTCGCTTTGGCTGCCAGTATTAATTACGTTATGGCTGACGACAGTGCCTCTGCGTTTAGTCTCGAAAGTAATTTAGCTGATAATTCAAGGTTCCCTCCTGAGTATTATTGGAATCAATTTGGTTGTTCGGGCGAAAATATTGCACCGCGTTTAACTTGGCAAAATGTACCTGCCGGTACCAAGAGCTTTGCTGTCACTTTATATGACAAAGATGCGCCTACTGGCAGTGGTTTTTGGCACCGTGTTGTGTATGACATTCCGGCACAGGTGTCGACTCTCGCAGGTGGTGTGAATGGCGGAGCGCTACCCAGTGGTGCCATTGAAGCTAATACCGATTTAGGTAAACCTGGATTCTTTGGACCTTGTCCACCAGAGGGACGTGAACACAGTTATGTATGGACAGTGCATGCTTTGGATGTGGCGCAGTTGCCGATAGACAAGGGATCAACACCCGCTTTGGTGGGATTCTATCTTTGGCAGCATAGATTAGGCGAAGCAAGTTTAACGCTTTTAGCTGGCCCACGTTAGGAGGAATGAAGATGACCATATTATCTACGCGCATTACATACCCAATGTTATCAAAGGCTTTTACACTACTGGCAACCAGTTTGTTGTGTTCTCACTCATGGGCGACACAGACTGAGCCGCTGGCAAAAATGGAAGTCTTTGCTGAACTTGATGGGGCTGTGGGCGGTATTACTTTCACATCAGATGATCGATTAATGTTTAGTTATCACCCTTTCTATCAACCTAATATTAAGGTAGCCGAGCTTTTAGCGGATGGTAGTACTAAGCCATTTCCTAATTCGGATTGGCAGCAATGCCATGATCCGCAGGGTAAAGCGAAAGAACCTGACACTTGCCTTAATTGGGTGTTGGGGCTGCGAACCGACGATCAAGACAGAGTGTGGCTATTAGACTCTGGCCAGCAGGCGCCACGTATTGAGCCTAAATTAGTGGCGTGGGATACCAAGAAAAACCAATTAGATCGCATTATTCATTTGCCCGCGCCAGTCTCTCTTCCTGAGTCACAACATAATGACTTTGTTATCTCATCTCGACATCAAGCGATTGTGATTGCCGATGAGGGGATTGGCACGGGTTCCATTGGTGAAAAGGCTGCGCTGGTGGTTGTGGACTTAAATACAGGGGAAAGTCGGCGCCTATTACAGGGTGATAACAGTGTGATGCCAGACTTACAGCGGCCACTGATTATCGATAAAAACTCAAAAGATAGAAAGCAGATCGAAGTCTATGTGGGTGCCGATGGCATTGCTTTAGATAAAACCCAAACATGGCTCTACTTTGCCCCGATGAATAAAGACAAAGTTTACCGTGTGCGGATGACAGATCTCATCAATCCTTCGTTAACGCCTGCGGCACTCTCTGCCAAAGTGGAGGCTTATGCCGATAAGCCCGACAACGGTGGCTTAAGTATTGATGAAGCGAATAATTTGTATCTAACGGAAGTGGGAGAGCGGGCCATTGGCGTGATCCCTGCTGATTCTCGCCAGTATCGCACTTATGTCCATGATGAACGTATGGTTTGGCCCGACGGTGTGAGTTATGGCAAGCAAGGTTATTTGTACTCTGGGGCTGCGCAATTACCGTTATCGGCACCATTAAACAATGGCAACGCTGAAAACAGTCCACCTTATTATATTTTCCGTTTTAAGCCGTTAGCGGCGGGTGTTCGTGGTAATTAACCTTAACCATTAATCTTATAACCTTACGCCAAGTGCTTATCTTAACTGAATTTATTCACACGATTTTTGCGGATTAAAACGGTTTGGATTCGCACTTGGTTATACCGAGTCACTGAGTCACGACATCCAGAGGATGACAATATGAACATTATCGGATTGGATCACTTTACCATCAGAACCCCCAAACTGGTTGAAACGCTGTTGTTTTATCAAGTCATCCTTGGATTGAAATTAGGTTGGCGGCCACAGTTTGGTTTTCCTGGACATTGGCTCTATGCCTCAAATAAGCCCATTTTGCATTTAGTGGAAGCGGGCGATCAGGCGCTAGATGCCTACTTAGGGGAAAGCAGAAATATTTATGGCTCGGGACGTGTTGACCATTTGTCGTTTCGTGGCACGGATTTACACCAGATGCAGCAGCATTTATGCCAGCAGAGGATGATTTTTCAGGAACGAATTGTGCCTGAGATTGGTGAGCATCAGTTGTTCCTTGAAGATCCGAATGGCATCAAAGTAGAGATGATATTCCCCTATGCAAAGGATAACGCCATCGTAGGGATTGTGATGGATAGGCTCACTATTTTAGACACCAAGGAGCCTGAACATGGCGGAGATTAATGTCTTCAGAAGGCAATTATTGCAAACGTTGGGATTGGGCAGTTTGGCATCATTGGCATTATTTCCTCGAGGTGCGATAGGTATGAATTCATTGAATAAGAGTACAAATATGGAGAGCTCACAGGGTAAGCCGATGATTCGCATGGGAGTGACGGACTTAAGTTTTCATCGCGTCACCGCCGCTGTGGTGGCCCATGTGATAGGGATTATGGGCAAAGAGGTGCAACGAAGCTATGCATTGCACGAGGCTAATTTTGAGCAGCTAGGTGAAGGCAAAGTGGATATGCTGTGTTCTGCATGGCTGCCCCATAGCCATGGGATCTATCTACAAGGTGTCGAAGAGCGAGTTGCTACGCGGCAACTCGGGCTACATTATGAGCCCTATGCGCTCTGGGGCGTACCCGATTATGTGCCTGTTGAGCAAGTGTCGAGCATTGAGGATTTACTCAAACCTGACGTGCAGCAACGTATGCGGCCCATCATTCAAGGGATTGGTGAGGGGGCGGGGATCACGCGATTTTCTAAAAATATTATGACGCAATATGGATTAACGGCGGCGGGTTATCAATTTAGAACAGGCACTCAGGCCGACTGTGTCGCCGCTTTTGAGTCTGCTGTGGCGGTAAACGATTGGGTGATCGTTCCTTTGTGGCATCCACAATTTTTACACCATCAATACGGCATTCGCGATCTTCAGGACCCTAAAGGTTTACTCGGGGGAAAAGATAAAGCGGTATTGCTCGCCCGTGAACGCGAGTTAGTGGTTAATTTCTCGCCCGCACAAATTCAGGTACTTGATAACATAGTATTATCGAATCAAATGGTTGCAGAACTCGATTATGCGGTTAATCGACAAGGAATGACGGAAGATGAGGCCGCTGCGAACTGGCTGACAGTCAATCCTCAGCATTTGACGACCTGGTTAGCCCCGCTGCTTAATCCTGCGAATGCCTCATCTCAGGAGGTGACATTATGATGATCACACCTGAATTGCGGCTAGTAGCGGCAGGGCTTGAACTACCTGAGGTTGCTGCGGCTCTTGGGAATTACGAACCCTATTCAATTGTTGGCAGTCAGTTAATGACCTCGGGTCAGTTTCCCTATTTAGAGGGCGAGCTTCAGTATCAAGGACAATTGGGCGCCGATCATACTGTGAGCGAAGGCTACGCTGCCTGTCGTCTTGCGACCCTAAATGCTATTGCCCAATTGAAACAGGCTTGCGGTGAGCTTTCGCGGATAAAACAAATTTACCGCTTGGAAGGGGTGCTGAATGTGCATCAATCTTGCTTTGAACATCCTAAAGCACTCGATGGGGCTTCGGATTTATTGCTTGAAATCTTCGGTGAAGCAGGGCGTCACAGCCGGATGATTTGGACAAATCCGGTCATGCCGCTGAACAGTTTGTGTCTAGTGTATTTATTTGCAGAACTCTATTGTGATGACGAACAAAGGCAACGACCTTTGTCTCGATTGAGATTGAATGCTTGAATGTGACTCACATTGGCTGTTAGCTAAATGTTCTGTCAGCAAGATGGGTAGTTCATTCAATAGCATATAAGGCAGTTCTTGAACTTTCATCAATCGATTGTTAGGGTTAGGTCATCATGGACTGAATGTTGACAATACGATGACTGAGAAACAAAAAATGTTGGCGGGCCAGCCCTATAAGGCTTGGGATGATGAGTTATTGGCTGAGCGGATGCGGGCGAAATCCATTTGTCATCAGTTTAATCTGGCCGAACCGACTTTACTTGATGCCCGAATGGAGCATCTTCGTGGCCTGCTTGATATTCAACACTGCGCCCATATTGAGCCTAATTTCTTTTGCGATTACGGTTATAACATCCATATTGGCAAACAATTTTACGCCAATCATAATCTAACCATATTAGATGTTTGCTCAGTTTCGATTGGCGATAATGTGATGTTTGGTCCCCATGTGATGATTTCTACCGCAACGCATCCTATTAATCCCATTGCGCGGCAAACAACGGAATACGGCGCGCCAATTCAAATCGGTAATAATGTCTGGCTAGGCGGAAACGTATCTGTACTACCCGGTGTGACCATTGGTGATAATTGTGTCATTGGTGCTGGTAGTGTCGTGAATAAGAGCATTCCCGCGAACTGTGTGGCGGCAGGTAACCCTTGTAAGGTTATCAAACCTATCGATGTGGACTAGCGCAGGAAAGTTAAAGCCGAGTGATTGGTGTCAAAGCTGATGGTGATTTAGATGACGATGTAGATAGTCGTAGAAAGAAAAACGGTACGCAGTGCGTACCGTTTTTTATTAGTAGGATGAATACTTACAGTACGCCGCGGCGCATTTGGTCCCGTTCAATTGATTCAAACAGGGCAGTAAAGTTGCCTTCACCAAAACCTAAGTTATTCTTACGTTGGATGATTTCGATGAAAATCGGTCCAAACAGGTTTTTAGTAAATATCTGCAATAAATAGCCTGTATCATCACCATCCACCAGAATTTGGTGATGTTTAATGCGCTCACGATTTTCTGTGACCTGCGGTAACTTATCGAAAATGGTGTCGTAGTATTCAGGGATGATGTCTAGGCACTGGATTGAACTGCCTTCCATCGCATCCAGAGATTTAACGATATCGCGGCTTCTAAAGGCTAAATGTTGCACACCTGGGCCATTGTATTCCTTCAGATATTCATCAATTTGGTTTTTATCGCTGCCTTTACCTTCGTTAATCGGGATACAGAAGCTACCATCGGGTGAGCGCAGGGCGTAGGACACTAGCGCGGTTTGTACGCCGCTGATGTCAAAGTAGCGCACTTCAGTAAAACCAAAAATGTTTTTATAGAAGTTAGCCCAATGTTCCATTGTGCCTTTGTAGACGTTGTTGGTTAAGTGATCGACCTCGATAAAGCCTTTCTCTTGGGAGATAATTTGCTCGTCTAAATCTTCAAAATCAGCGGCATAGATATTGTTACCTGCGCCAAAGGTGTCGATGAAATAAATTAAGCTGTCGCCAATGCCGTAAATCGCAGGATAAGGCAGATCTTTGTTGGCATCATCGGCGGGTTTTGCACCACGTTCAACGGCAACGCGATAGGCAAAGCCGGCATCTTCTACACGCCAGCCCATAGAACAAATGGCTGGGCCGTGGGATTTAGCAAACTTAGCTGAGAAACCTTCGCGCTCAGTGTTGAGCAGAAAATTAATGTCATTCTGTTTGTAGTACAGGATGTCTTTGTTCTTGGCTTTTTTCAGCAGAGAAAAACCAAAGTCGATAAAGACTTTGTGCATAAAATCAGTATCAGGGCTGGCGAATTCAGTGAATTCGATACCTAATAAGCCCAGTGGATTTAGTTCGCTTGCCATGTTGTTTTCCTCGTTATTTTAGTGCAACACGCCGTCACTCTAATGACTCCCGCATGGGAGTGCTGGTGGCTTGGGGCTAGTCTTCTAGCCAAGAGCGGTTGTAGTCTTTGCTCATGCAATTTTGTACATGTTCGGTTAATTTCAGTGGGGCGAACGTGTCCACCATCACTGCATATTCATAGGTTTCTTTTTTGCCAATTGAGGCTTCAGTGCGGCCCGGTTGTGGTCCGTGGGCCACACCTTTTTGATGTAAGGTCATGTAACCCGCTTCAATGCCCGTGCGGCTCATAAAGTCGCCATCGACGTAATACAAGACTTCGTCGCTATCTATGTTGTTGTGGTAATAAGGCGCCGGAATCGATTTAGGGTGGAAATCGTAGGGGCGCGGTACGAAGTTACAAATCACAAAGTTATGGGCGATAAAGACTAAGTGATCAGAAGGAGGTAGATGGATTTTGCCTACCTTTGGTGCGTATTCGGTGATGTTGAATGCCCAAGGATAAACGCAGCCATCCCAACCCACTAAATCAAAGGGATGCCATTCGAGCGTGGTGAGTTGGTATTTATCGCCAAACTTACACACTAAGGGGAAGGCGCCGCGCTCAACCACAGCATCTTGCAGTGTAGGTACGCGCAAATCGCGCTCGCAGTAAGGTGCCGATTCTAATAGCTGACCATACTCGTTACGGAAATGCTTAGGCACTTCCACCATAGAGAATGACTCGATGACGAAAAGTCGCACATTGCTGTAATCGTTGAATTTAAGCTGATAAGTCGTGCCACGTGGGATCACGAGATAGTCCCACTTTTGGACCTTAATCGTGCCGTACTCGCTGTAGAGTGTGCCTTCGCCTTCGTGGACAAAAACCACTTCATCGGCATAGGCGTTACGGTAAAACTCGTCGGTATCGGCGGTGACTTTGGCGGTATACAGTGCTAAGTCATTGTTATAAAAAATCTTGTTACGGGCGCTGAAAAAATTACCTTCACGGTCGGCGTCGCGGGAATCGAGTTTATAGTTTTGGACAAGCGAGTCTTCCCAATTGGCACCATGGCCTAGGCTATAGGGCGCCACTTCTAATGCTTTGGTTGGCATGTTGTGGTGATATTTATTGGAATAAATATTGGAAAAACCATGGGTTGAGAACAACTCTTCACGGTAAAGCTCGCCGTTTTCCTTTTCAAATGCGATATGGCGCTTATGGGGAATCTGGCCTTGTTTCACATAAAATGGCATGGAGGATCCTTGGTTTTTACAGCGGCGTGAGATTAGCTCTACTTCGCTTGTCGTTATGGTTATGTGATCTTGTTATCAATTTAGTTGCTTGAATGAACAAAAAAAAGAATAATAAATCCGTTATCTCAATCCAAAAATTAGATGGTATTCTAATCTTTACGAATCGTAGTGTTTCCGTGACATGTTCATTAGAGCCAAGGAGTGACCATGCGCATCGATATTGATGCTTTTAATGTGCTGCAAGTGCTGGTGGAAGAGGGCAGTTTTGCCAAGGCGGCGGAGCGATTACACAAGGCGCAATCGGCGGTGAGTTATCAAGTTAAAAAGTTAGAAGAGCACTTAGGTGTGCCGCTTTTTAGCCGTGAGCAATATCGTGCTGAGCTGACGCAAGAGGGCCGCGTGATTTTGGCCGAGGGACAAAGATTACTGCAACACCTTGCAAACATTGAACATCTTGCCAGCCGTTTCAGTGAAGGCTGGGAGCCAAAGCTAGAGCTAGTGATAGACGGAGCCTTGCCGATGGAGCCTATTATGACGGCTTTAAAGCGTATGGCTGAACATCAAATCCCCACTAAAATTCAGCTCAATATGGAATTTTTAGGCGGCGTACAACATAGATTCGAGCGGGATAATGCCGACTTGATGTTAGTGAAAGATTATCGCACTGGCCCCTATTATCATCCGCAGCCGTTGCCTGCAATTACTAGCGTGCTGGTGGCAAGTGCTTCGCATCCTTTGTCTTTTATTCGCGAAATTAGTTTGTCTGAACTGCAGCAACATGTGGAATTAACTATCGAAGACTCTTCACCCAATAAAAGTTACCGCGATGAAATGCAATTTGGCGGCGATAAAGTGTTTTATCTTTCTGGCTTTATCATGAAAAAGAACGCCTTGTTAAAAGGCTTAGGTTTTGGCTGGTTGCCGGACTTTTTAGTGCAAGAAGAGTTGGTGAAGGGGGAGTTAGTTGAAATCGACTTTGTCGGTGGCAGTCGTTTTACGTTTATTCCACAGCTCGTCTCGACCTTAGAGCGACCGTTAGGTCGTGCGGGACAACTTTTTACCGAGTTGATATTAGAGGAGTTTGCTAAGGCTGAGCAGTTTAATGGTGTGGGTTTAGGTTGATAAGTCTTCACTTGTCATCTTTTGATACAAGTTACCGCATAAAATAATCGCATTTTGACATTTTATGTCATAGATTAATGCCTAGGTCAGATGAAGGTTTAGATTGAGAGTTAAAATAAGGCCTAAATTCAGACTGAGCTTAGATCTAGATTAGGGTCGAGATGAAGAGTGAAATTGAGCCGGGATAGGTAAAGAGTCGTCCATCGGGGTCAATCTAAAAGATAGTAACAAGGAACTGACAGTTAAGGGGAACAGTATGTCTAGACGTTGTCATGAAGTGGATTATGAAATTATCGGCCACAGTATGCAGTTGGTTGAAGTGGAACTCGATCCTAACGAAACCGTGGTCGCTGAAGCGGGCGCGATGAATTACCTAGAGCAAGATATTAGCTTTGAGGCCAAAATGGGCGATGGCTCTGAGCCTGAGTCAGGCTTTTTTGGCAAGTTGGTGGGCGCGGGTAAACGGGCATTGACGGGTGAGAGCATTTTTATGACTCACTTTACCAACCAAGGCAATCAAAAACGTAAAGTCGCCTTTGCCGCCCCTTATCCTGGCACTATCCTAGCGATCGACTTGGCCGAACATGGTGGTGAGCTTATCTGTCAGAAAGACAGTTTTTTGGCTGCGGCTTTAGGTACACGCGTGACGATGAAATTTAATCGCCGCTTAGGTACGGGATTTTTCGGTGGCGAAGGATTTATTCTGCAAAGCCTACAGGGCGATGGTATGGCGTTTATCCATGCGGGCGGCACCTTAGTGAAAAAAGAACTCAAAGGTGAAACCTTAAGAGTTGACACCGGTTGTCTTGTTGCATTTACCTCTGGGATTGATTACGACATAGAGCGTGCAGGCTCATTAAAGTCTATGGTCTTTGGCGGTGAAGGTTTGTTTTTAGCCACACTCAAAGGCCACGGGACTGTTTGGCTACAAAGCTTGCCATTCTCACGTATGGCGGATCGCATTATCGCCCATGCCCCATCAGCGGGTGGCAGTGATCGCGGTGAAGGCTCTGTACTCGGAGGTCTTGGTCGCATGCTCGATGGGCGCTAAATGATAAGCTGACATGCTGTCTTCTCTTAAGGCATTCCAGACTATCCTCTGGGATGCCTTTTTAGTTGAAGCCTGTCATTTCCTTCAACATTTTAAGCGTCTTTAGTTGTTGCTAAGGCAGCGTTTGGTTGTTAAGGCTTTGCTGAATGCGTCTTTCAATTAGTTTAGATATTAGATACATCATCAAATAGCCCGTGCCTAAGGCTAAAATCACCGCGACGACATTCTCCGTATACAGGCGGTAAGCGTAGAAAGTACCGACCAGTACTGCGATACCAGCAAGGCGAATAAGTAGACTTTGAGTAAAGTAGCCATGAGCTTTGATATAAGCTAGCTGGTAGCCATTGAGCATCATAAATATAAAAAACATGGAGAAATGCATTAATACTGGGGCCGCTTTAATGTATTGCTCGGGGAATAACCAAGCGACTAACGGCTTGCTCGCAAAGACCATAACGACAAAAAAAATACCGCTGATCCACAAAGAAACTTTCGTCAGCCATGATTTAATTTGTTGGACTTCGTCAAAGCGTTTTTCTCGTACGCACACTGCGACTTCGGGCAGCACAAAACGGTAGATGGGAAAGACAAAAAGCAGGGTGAGGTAAGTGATCATCGGCCGCACCACCACTTGGAAATCACCCAGTTCATCTATGCTGAAATAGGCAATAGTCAGCAGTACGGTGATGTAAATCATCAAGATACTGGCACCCGCTTCCATGGACGCCGTCAGGCTTTTCTTCATAAAACTGCGTAAACCCGTATCAAAATGCACCGCACTTAAGGGCGGAGTGGCAATATCTTTGCGCCGTTTTAAGTACATATATAAGGCAACAATGAGCGATGACAGTGTCATGCTGTAAAAGAGTGATGCAATGGCGGTTTGTTTTAAGCCATGGAAACATAATAAAAAGCTAGTCACTTGCGCGAGCGGCTCTAACCAAGTGACTCGATTGGAGATGGCATATAGCCGGTACATGGCAATTTGATTGGTAAAATAGACCTTGAGCCCCATACTCAGAATAATCCCAACCAATTGAAAATATTCTACATTGAGCTGAAGTTTGTGTTTGATATAGGGTAAAACTAAGCCCCATGTCAGTAGTACCATAGCGATCAAGCTGTAGCGGAATATATTAGTGATATCCACATCTTGCTTGGTCTGGGAGTAGGTCACCACCATAGAGGAGCGAAATCCCGTCATTAGGATTAGCGACAGTGAGATAATGTCGACCACTGTGTGATAGAGCGCTAGATCGGCTTTGGCAACCCATTGTGCTAGCCAGAGTTTAAATAGAAACCCCACAGAAATACTGGCGAGTGATGCCCAGAACCCCGCAATAATTGCCTGCTTAACCCGTTGAAGTGAGGTGTTTTCCATTATCAAAAATCCAGCGTTAGTCTACGGTCATTATCGGGATGCTATGAATTCAATTAAGATTTTGCCTTAGCCGCATGAGTATTTTTAGGTGACACTTATCTTGTCCTGTTCGATCTCTTTTCACCCTGCATGAGTCTAGCATTTAGCCAATTTACGACCAATAGCCAGATAGTAAAGATATGATAAATATCAATATGTTGCTTTATTGTAAGTTAGAACGTTATTGAGTGAGGACTGGGGTGATAAATTGTCTTACAAACAACGTTTTTGATAGATCAAAGCAGTATTAATAAGTACTCAACGCCCAGATAAGCGCTGGGCGTAGTTGTAAAAGTGTCAGTTATAAATGCCATTTTGCCATGGGAAGTTAATCGGTAATGATATTGACGATATCGAGGATTTTACGGCTGTTATTATCGAGTTTGATTAGTGCACCTTCGACTTGAATGCTAATGATGCCATCTCTGTCTAAGGGCACTACGATGCGGCCGCGATCATAAATATCATGCTCAAGCACATCACCACGCTGGAGTTTTTTCTGCCAACCGGGTGGCAGTGGCTGACCTTGGTCTACTTTTTTCTGTAATCCCGGCGGTAGGCTTTTATCCTTTTTGTGGTGCACATGGTCATCTTTAGCAAAGGTAGAGATGGACATAGTTAAGCTGAGGACAAGTCCTGTGATTACCACTGAGGTCAATTTATTCATCTGTACTCCTAAGGGGCATTGAGTTGATGTTGTGTCCAATGCTGGATGTGGCCAACAATAGGCGATGCTAAATGAACTATAGCTGAACGTTCTAGCTCAAGATTGCTTTCTAGCGGGTTAACATGAGTACGGCTTGCCATTGTTCGGCGGTCACAGGTTGGATACTGAGTCTTGACCCCTTAGAGACTAAATACATGTCCGCCAGTTGGGGTAAACTTTTTATCAAACTTAAGGGAATAATCTCGTTAAATTTTTCGACAAAGCGGATATCCACTCGCAGCCATCTTGGTTTGGTTGGATCTGACTTAGGGTCGAAATACTTCGATTCGGGATCGAAGGCTGTGCTGTCGGGATACGCATTGGTCACAACTTCAGCGATACCGACAATTCCGGGCACTTTGCAGCTTGAATGGTAAAAAAATACCTGATCACCAATCTGCATCTCATCGCGCATAAAGTTGCGCGCCTGATAGTTACGGATCCCATGCCAAGCTTCAGTTTGGTTAGGGCAAGCCTTAAGATCATCTATGCTGAATTCGTCGGGTTCCGATTTCATAAGCCAGTAGTTCATCTTGTTTCCTTTACTCATAGTTGCCGTTAAGCGCTTCAATACCGCTGAGTTTATCTGAATTTTGTCGAATACCCCAGTTCGTCACCCATATCAAATATTGTGAGTTTGATTAAGTTTCCGTTCAGATAACGTGGCTTAGCCTGTTGACAGCAATCTTATTTGGTATGCCTTATGCAAATTCTCGTTTCTAAGGCAAAGCGTCAAATTCGATCTCGGTGTGTGACTGGTGTCGTACAAGTTGTGGCAGCAGAGGCAACCAAAACCTGTGAGGTGTGTTATGGGGACTTCAACAATGACATCCGATTGTGGCTGTAGTGGTCAAGTAAAATTGGCCACGGTTTTAGAGTCATTCCAATATAAACGTTCTGACTCATTTGGCGTTAACCCACCATTATATTGATGGGGTCTGGTCTCACTGTAATATCCAGTGATGTAATTTGTGATCTCTTTATCTGCTTCTGTAAAATTCCCATAACCACTGGCGGGTATCCACTCAGATTTCAAACTTCTAAAGAAACGCTCCATTGGTGCGTTATCCCAACAATTCCCGCGACGACT